>JBCCFC010000263.1:0-12565 GCA_039029935.1 Chloroflexota bacterium | reverse complement strand
GTTGGACGCGCTCTTGCAACAATTTTTGCTTGAGTACAATGACCGCCCCCATCAAGGCCTTCCTACTCCTGGCCTTTCTCCCAATGAGTTTGCTCGACGCCTCTGACCTAAATTGTTCATCCTCTTCCTGACCATTACAGATATACAAGAATTTCTAGTGATGTCGCAAACACGACCGATAGACCTCAACATATTATACCCATTTTCTTGGATTTGTGATATAATCAAACAGTAGAAACACGACTATCAACCCAAATGAGCTATCAACTCACAACAGATAACAAGGATGCTACATGGCACAACCACAAACCACATACACATTTCATGACCGACTCTTCAAAGAGTTCTTTCGCCGATTTTAAGAGGAGTTCATGTGGCTCTTTTACGAGGTCAAGGCGGCACGATTAGATTGGAACGGTCTTGAATTTATCGACAAGGAACTCATCATTAATTTCCCAGGGCAAGTGATGCGCATCACCGATGTGGTCGCCAGAGTGCCTGTGAAAAATGCCGTTGAACCAGCATTGCAGACGACTGTTGATGAACTTATCATACCAAGGGGAAAACAGGGAGAATCTGATGAGTCAGCAGATGACACTGAGGATGAGCCAGAGCAAAAAGCGGAATTCATCATCGTGCATATTGATGCCGAGGCCAACAAGCCCAAACCCATCCCCAATCGCATGTTTGAATATTACGGTCTGCTACGGATTATTGAGGACATTCCTGTGCTGCCGATTGCACTGATTATTCGCGGTCGGACATTTAATGCAAATGTCCAACCAGAAATCGATACGGATAGTAGCAAGATGCGTACCTATCGGGAAAAACTTTGGGGCGAGAAGCTGCTTGAATTCCGGTACTACGAGATTGTCCTGCAAGACCTATTGAGCGAAGAATACTTAGACCTCAATGATCCTGTGGCGGCGGCTCTCGCTGTTTTGATGAAGCATCCAAAGGAATTGAGCGCGCTGATCAAAAAACGGAGCTTGGATATCATTACAAAGAATGATGACGTCTCCGAAGGTGACAAACACTTTTTGGAAGGATTTGTGCATGAGTATGTGCCAAATGCAGCGATTCAAGGTGGAACGGAGGAAATTATGCAACAATTAGAAGAATATCAACTGACTTACCGAGAACGCCTTGAGCGTGAACTTCAACTCACGATAAGAGAGCGACTGGATCGTGAACTTCAACGTACAATACGAGTTGATGCAATCATTAAAATATTAACCACAAAATTTAAAGAGGTAGCCAATGATATTCTTGATATAATCAAGAGTATCGAAGATACAAATCTACTTGAAGAACTACTTCTTCAAGCGGCATTGATTCAATCACTGGATGAATTAGCATTGCCGGAGCCTGTGTAGCCTAATGGAAGAGCCACTAACGTATCGGGGATACAACGTTGCCACAGAAGTCGCTTCTGTTCTCCAGCCCATCAATGGTTATTAGTATCGCAATTGCTGATATATCCTTCGCAAATGATTGATAGTTAACCGAGAGACGAGTTAACTATCAATCGTTCCATTGACTGTTCCACATTATTCGACCGTTAATGCATTTTTGCCAAAAACCACATTATAAACTTCACCACTGGTCGTCTGCGTATCAGCGTCCATATAACAAGCACTAAACGCCCGTCGTGGCGTATCGGTGTTGTTAATAGCAGATGCATGGGGCAGATGATTGTGGAGCAGCACACTTTCGCCTGCTTCTAATTCAAGAAAAATCACGTCTTTATCTTTAGTCAATTCTATGCCCTGTTCCTTGGTCATATGTCCAGACGTATTGGACGGATTGATCAGCCGATCATGCGCGCCCTCCACAATTTGTACACAGCCATTTTCAATCGTGGCGGGGTCGAGTGCCGTCCAGATGGTAATCAGCGGATCACGGTCGAGATAGTTCCAACGGTCTTGATGCCAGTGTAGGTGTGTACCCTCTTTCGCGGGCTTGTTCATAAACATGGCACGAAAACAGGCAATGTCCGTCTCCTCGCCATAAGTGCGTTCACAGATATGCTCAAAGAGCGGCTTGCGCATATAGTCTAAGAATAGCCGATCATATTCCAAGTCCTGAATTTTACGATAGGAGAGCGTTGCGCCTTTATGTCCTTTGGTCTGTGGACCGGGCTTGCCTGTGCCTGGTTCACGGTCAAGTTGCATCAGCATCAGGTCATAGTCGAGGGGCGCACTCCCCATCATAATGGCATCCATTTCCTCTTGCAGCGTCGCCAACTCCTCATCCGTCAGCACTTTGCCCAAACGCAAATAGCCTGTGGTTTCATATTGTTGCCATTGTTCATCTGTTAGTGTATGCATCATGGTTTTCCTCTTTTGTCATTTTTTGCCATTTTGTTTCGATTTCGTCAATGTGGCTACAGATGCTCCGCAGTTCCATAGCACAAGTATGTCTGACTTCATGATACAACAATTTTGCCAATTTCAAAACCGATATCAAAATCACGACAAAACGAGCCAAGATAGACCTACTGCTACACATTGAATGCATCATGCATGTGTTCAAAGGCATACTGCTCATGCCCATTAGGTGATTCCGCAGAATAAAATATCCGTTCCGTTAGTACGCCCCCCATACAGGTCAAACTGAACGGATATTTTATTTTTGTGGAATAGTCTAAGTTCGACTATGCTTTGAGTTCGTAGGGAGCAGTGCAAGCGTCCCATTCGATTGATTCGGGCGTAGTTCAAAAGGGAGAATCGTGAAACCCAATATTATTGTAATCTTAACAGACCAACAACGGACAGACACGCTTGGTTGCTACGGCAACAGCCTTGTCCAGACGCCCCACTTGGACGCTCTGACCCGTAATGGTGTCCGTTTCGAGCGCGCCTATTGTGCCCCCCTCTGCACCCCAAGCCGTGTTTCCATTCAGTGCAGGGCTTATCCTCACCGTCACGGCGTGGTTGCTCTCTGGGGTGAGATACCCAACGAGCGTTATGGACCTGTGCCAGGCTGGCGTCAGCCATCATCATAGGTGTTGCCTTGGATGGGGGAGTATTTCCGCGACGGTGGCTACGAAACAGCCTATGTCGGTAAGTGATACTGTATTCCCTAAAAATCAAATCCTTCCAACTCTTGCAACAACAACGCCTCTGCCTCATCATCCGATAACGCCGTCACATCCTCCACAACAGGTTCCGGTGCTTTTTCAGGTGCCTGCCCCTTCTGCGTTTGATACGCGGGCGCATGGCTACCATTGGGCGATGCACCATTCACAGCTGGGTACAAATCCTGCACCAAATAGTCAACCAATCCATCAACGGTTGGATAGTCAAAGGCCAGCGTGACAGGTAAACGGTGTGACAGGCTGCGGTTGAGCCGATTGCGCAGTTCAATCGACGTGAGTGAATCCATGCCCAAGTCAAAGAAGCCCAGCGATGTATCGAGCGGCTCGGTCGAGTGCCAACCCAGTACTTGAATGGCAACCGAGGTCACATGTTTGGTCAAGAGTAACGGGCGTTCATCATCGCTGGCGGCATCCAACTGTTCACGCATGGTCTGTGTTGTGGATTGGCCTGCCTGTTGATCTGCCGATTGATTGTCCTGCCCGTTTACCGCTTCCATAAACTGCGCAAAGAAGGTCGATGTCGTCAGCCGTTTGGCGAGAAAGAGTGACCAGTCCACTGGCATGACAGCCATGTGTGTGGCCTGTGTATGCAGCAGTTGCGCCATGTAGTCGATGCCCTTGGTGGGTGCGATGCTGCCTTCACCACGTTCCAGCAGATGATCCAACACGCCCATACGCGCGGTTGCGCCGACCTCGGCCCACGCCCCCCAGTTGATGGCAAGTCCATGTTGCCC
Source organism: Chloroflexota bacterium (assembly GCA_039029935.1). Taxonomy (GTDB): domain Bacteria; phylum Chloroflexota; class Anaerolineae; order Caldilineales; family Caldilineaceae. The sequence goes on along the minus strand of JBCCFC010000263.1, from coordinate 8,731 downwards.
CAACCCTCGTCGATAGGAAGCCAGCGCATCGAGAAAAGTGTTGGCCGCCACATGGTTGGCCTGTCCCGCTGTCCCCAGTAGAGCCGAGCTAGACGAGAAGAGGACAAAAAAGTCGAGTGTATGCTGTTGGGTCAGCTCGTGCAGATACCACGCACCATAGGCTTTGGGGGCCATCACCGTCTCAAAACGTGACCATTGCTGCTGGCGAATTGTGCCGTCATCGAGGACACCTGCTGCGTGGACCACGCCTCGCAGTGGTGGCAACGTAGCATCAATCTGTGCCAGTACAGCAGCCAACTGCGTCCGGTCAGAGGCATCGCAGGACGTCACCGTCACTGTTGCGCCCTTGGCTTCTAGTGCATCTATCTTTGTTTGTGCCTCGGCAGAAGGTGCGCTGCGTCCCAACAGCACCACTTGGCGTGCGCCCTCGTTCACAAGGAAGTCGGCCACCAGCAGCCCTAAGCCACCCAAACCGCCTGTGATGAGATATGTGCCATCCGCAACAGCCAAAGCCGCATCATTGGATTGCGCCAACGGTCCCTCGGTCAGCCGAGCGATGTAGCGATGCTCCCCACGAAATGCCAGTTGGTCTTCATCGGTCTGCCCATCTGTCGCCAACATCTCCTGCACAAGTGCCTGCGCCGTCTCCATTGGCCCCTCTGCATCCAAGTCGACACAGACACAGTGCAACTCTGGATGTTCAAGCGCAATAATCTTGCCCACACCCCAGAGCGAGGATGACAGCGGTTGCTGCACATCACCTATGCCCTTAACCGCTTGCGCCCCTGCTGTCACCAGCCAGAGTTGCGGCGATAGGTGACGCTCCTCATGCGCAAGCAATGATTGGACCAGATGGAGTGCGCTGCCACAGCTATCGAGAGTTGTATTGGCGATGTCATGAGGCTGCGTGTCCATGCCCCAACAATGGACAACCCGATCCACTGCTGGCAAAGTTGCCAAGAGGCGGTCAAAGTCGTCGGGGTTGGCCGGGTTGAGTGTGTAGCCATCCGCATGTTCCCTGAATGCCTTACCCCTGATTGCAAGGGTGTACTGTTGGTCCTGCTCCCGTAAATGTGTGGCAATCTCCATCCCCACACCCTGCTCTTGGTCGGCCAGTATGAGCCAGTGTGCGGTCTTGGTTGTCACTGCTGCATCATCCGCACAAGCGACAATAACGGCTTCATGGGGCAGTTTGGCATCAGCAATGTCACCTGTCGAGGTGATCTGTACATCGCCAAAACCCGTGTCGGCTAGCAAAGTGCGCCACGTGTCAGCCGAGAGTAGCGGGTGGTCTGGGCGTAGGCCACGGTCGGTAAACCGCCACCAGCCTTCAGTCAACCCAAAGGTGAGGTCAATCCAGTAGAGCGGGGCGGTGTCTTCCATCAACACCAACAGGCCGTCAGGTGCAAGCAGTTGACGGACGTGGGTCATGGTCTCGTGCATGTCCCGTGTGGCGTGTAGCACATCCGCCGCCACAATCAGGTCAAATGAATGTGCGTCAAAGCCCTGTGCCAGCGGGTCTTGCTCGATGTCCAGCACCTCGTAGCGCACAAATGAATACTCGGCAAAATTCTCCTCGGCCTTGGCAATGAAAAAGGCACTGATGTCAGTGTAGACATACTCGGTCTGCGTGGGTGACAGATGGGGCAGCAGGTGTGAAGCTGTGCCGCCTGTGCCTGCGCCAATTTCCAGAATGCGTACACCCCGTCCAGCAGGTAATGCCGCGAGTGCGGTCTGTACGGCCTCTTGTACCAGTGTATTGGTCGCCTTGAGGACAGGTGAATCGCGGTAAATCTGCGCCATCGTGCTGGTGTCGCCACCAGGGAAGAGCAACTGCACGGGGTCACATTCTCCGCGCAACGCTGATACCATGCCCTCTCCACAACGTGTCAGCAACGTCGTCTCAGCGGGTGCATTGAGATGGGCCAACGAATCGACCAGCGACTGCACATCCAGTATCACGGGCGTTGACTGCACCACCCACTGCGCACCCTCTGACCGCAAAATGCCCTCTTCAGCCAAGATTGCCAAGAATCGTGTAAACAATGGCAGATGCAGGTCAACCACATCCAACTCCGCAGCCTTTTGCGTTGCTGTAAAACGTTCCCCAATTTGCAGTACCCAACCCATCTCACGGAAGGTGGTCAGGATGTAGGCGACGGTCAACGATTCAAGCTGTGCCAACGATTCGCTGTACATGTGCATCGCATCGGTTTGGCTCAGTTCTGTCAACCATGTTGTTAGCTGATCGTGAATCAGCGTTGTCCATGACAGATAATCTGGTCTCAATCCATAACATGGTTGAGGTTGCCACGCAACCTGATAGAGCATCGACTCGTCATCTTTGACAGCAGAATCCTGCACCCAAGCCGTTTTATCTGCCTCGACCCAATAGCGTTTTCGCTGGAAGGGATAGGTTGGCAGCGGTACACGGCGATGGGTGTAGGGCTGATTAAAGCTGACCCAATCGACAGCCGCTCCCCGCTGGTAGAGTTCGCCAAGGCTTTGCAATAGCTGCCGCAAATCGTCCTGTTTGGGACGTAGACTTGGGAGCATGAGAGGAAGATGGGGAGATGGGGAGACGGGGGGAAGGTCTTCATAGATGCGTCCGGCCATGCCCAATAAAGTTGGTTTGGGACCAATTTCGATGAGTGTGGAAATGCCCATATCGTGTAGGGTCTTGACGCCATCGGCAAAGCGCACAGGTTGGCGCACGTGGTTGACCCAGTAGTCGGCGATGGCGATGTCGCTGGTGATTTCACGTCCTGTGACGTTGGAAATGACTGTCCGTTGGGGTGGCGTATAGTCGATTGCGTGCGCAACCTTGGCAAAGTCATCCAGCATCGGTTCCATCAACGGTGAGTGGAACGCATGAGATACTGCCAACTTGGTCGTCTTGATGCCCTTGGCTTTCAGTGCCTCGTCAATGGTAGCGATAGCCTCCTTGTCACCCGACAGCACCGTCGCCTGTGGCCCATTGACTGCCGCCACTGCTACCTTGTCGGCATAGAGCGCCAGCAGCGGTGCAACATCCGCCTCGTCCGCACGGACTGCCATCATTGCACCATCTTCAGGCAATGCCTGCATGAGTCGCCCCCGTGCCGCAATCAACTTGAGACCATCTTCTAGGCTAAAGACCCCGGCCAGACAGGCGGCCACATACTCGCCCACGCTATGCCCCATCACCACATCCGGCTCAATGCGCCAAGAACGCCAGAGTTGGGCGAGCGCGTATTCGATGGCGAAGAGGGCGGGTTGGGTGTATTGAGTCTGTGATAGTGTGGGGGTGTGGGGGTGTGATGGTGTGATAGTGTGATAGTGTAGCTCATCGCCTGAATTGAACAATACTTTCAATAAGGGTAAGCTGAGGTGAGGGGTTAGTAGTTCGTCACAATGGTCAATAGTCTGGCGGAAGGTGGGGTGAGTTTGGTAGAGTTGTTGAGCCATGCCGACATATTGGGAGCCTTGACCTGTGAAGAGGAAGGCCACTTTGCTTGGCTGTGGGTCAATGGGCTGGGCATCCATTTCATTGCTGACCAACGCCTCTAGCTGTGTCTGCAAATCAGCACAGGACGTGGCAACAATCGCCTGTCGAACGTCAAAATGCTTGCGCCCCACATTTGCGGTAAAACAAATATCCGCCAACGATACCGCTGGGTACCCAGACAAATAATCCACATACCGCTGTGCCAAATCACTCAGCGCCTCAATACTCTGCGCCGAAAAAGTAAACAGATGCGAGGTTCGCTCCCCATCCCCCCATCTCCCCATCTCCCCATCTCCCCGTCTCCCCCTCTCCTCCATTACCACATGACAATTCGTCCCCCCCATGCCAAACGAGCTAACCCCTGCACGACGTGGTGACTCGCTGACATTACGCGGCCACTCATACAGCGATGTGCTGACATAGAAGGGGCTGTTGGCAAAATCGATCTGTGGGTTGGGTTGCTCAAAATGGAGATTGGGTGGAATCTGGCCGTGATGCAGGGTCAGCGCGGTCTTGATGAAACTGGCGATGCCCGCTGCCTCATCGAGATGACCAATGTTGGTTTTGACCGAGCCGATGGCACACTGTTCAGGTGACAAGGTCGCTTGGCTACTGCGCTCAAAGGCTTGGGTCAACGCGGCCACTTCGATGGGATCACCAAGTGCGGTGGCCGTGCCGTGTGCCTCGATATAGCCGATGGTGCTGGCATCGACGTTGGCAGTGGCGAGTGCCTTGCGGATGACGGTGGCTTGCCCCTCGACACTGGGGGCGGTGTAGCCGACCTTGACCGCACCGTCGTTGTTCATGGCTGACCCCTTGACGATGGCAATCACATGGTCGCCATCTTCCCACGCTTGGTCCAGCCGTTTGAGGACAACCATGCCCGCTCCGTTGCCAAAGAGTGTCCCTTGGGCGGCGGCGTCAAAAGTACGTGTGTGACCGTCGGGTGAGTGAATCATGCCTTCGTGATGAGGGTAGCCGACCTTGTGGGGTACAACCACCGCCGAGCCACCCGCCAATGCCATGTCGCAGTCACCGTTGCGCAGGGCTTGACAGGCTAGATGCACAGAGACCAGCGATGTCGAGCAGGCTGTCTGCACGTTGAGGCTTGGTCCGGTCAAGTTCAGTTTGTAGGAGATACGTGTCGGGTAGTAGTTGCGGTCGTTGCTCATCTTGGCTTGAAAGGCGTCGGCCTCCAAGAATGGACGATGGGGCGAGAAGCCCAGATGGGGTGCAACGTTGTTAATGAGATAGGTGCTGAGTCCCGACCCTGTGTAGACGCCGACCTCGCCGTCATAGATTTCAGGGTTGTATCCCGCCTGTTCAAATGCCTCCCATGCACATTCCAGCAGGAGCCGTTGCTGCGGGTCTGTGACCTCGGCCTCACGCGCGCTGTAGCCAAAGAAGCCCGCGTCAAAGTGGTCGATATCGCGCAGAACTGACCCTGCTTTGATGTAGTTGTCCTGGGTCAGCAAATCGGGGTCATCCAGTTCAATTTCGTTGTCAGTAAAGAACGAGATTGACTCAACCCCTGCGCTGAGATTCTGCCAAAATTCATCGACGTTGTTGGCGTCGGGGAAGCGACAGGCCATGCCAATGATCGCGATGTCGGTGCTGGCAGAACTTTCTGGCAATATCTGTTTTGGCGTACTCTCTACAACCTTGGTCTCTGGCTCCGGTGTATGCATCAGCGTTTTGAGATGCTGTGCCAAGGTGCGGACGCTGGGGTATTGAAAGAGCGTGACAGGTGACAGTTTCACGCCAAAATGCTCGGCCAGCCGTTTATGTGCCTGTATGAGCAGTAGCGAGTTGCCGCCCATGTCAAAGAAGGTGTCATCCACGCCTACATGCTCAAGGTGTAGCAGGTCTCCCCAGAGGTCAACTAGCTGTGTCTCAATATCGCTTCCTGTAGATTCGGGTTCACGAGATGCGGGTTGAGCCTGTACTTGCGTTGGCGCAGGCAGAGCACGACGATTGACTTTGCCCGTGGGCGTCAACGGCATGGCATCCAGTTGCATCAACTGGGCCGGGATCATGTAGTCTGGTAGGTGGGTGCGCAGATGATCAAGCAGTGCATGGCTCTCAACAGGTAACTGTGCCACCACATAGGCCACCAACTGCTTCGGATTATCGGGATTGTCGTGGGGCATGACTACACATTCACGCACAGCCTCATGTTGCATCAGTGTCGTTTCAATCTCGCCCAATTCGACACGGAAGCCACGAATCTTGACCAAATTGTCGATGCGTCCCAGATGCTCGATCTGAATTTCATCCGCAGCATCCATGATATATCTTGCTAGATCATGGGTACGATAGAGTCGTCCCTTGCCAAAGGGGTTGGCAATAAAGCGTTCTTTGTTGAGGTCGGGACGGTTGAGATAGCCCTGCGCCAGTGCATCGCCGCCAATGTAAAGCTCACCCGCAATGCCAAGCGGCACGGGTTGCCCCATCGGGTCGAGGATGTAGCTTTGAACATTGTGAATGGGTTGACCAATCGACGGCAGTACAGGCCACGTGTGTGCATCGCCTATCAGCGTCAATGCGGTCACATCCTGAATCTCGCTGCCACCATAGTGATTGTGCAGTGTCGCTCCTGTCTGTGCAAAAAATGTCGTGAGCGTGGGTGTCATCTGAAGCTGCTCACCCGCTGTAATCATCTCACGTAAAGCCGTTGGCATCCCCTCTATAACCGCAGCTTCGGCTAGCTGTTGCAGTGCGATAAAGGGCAGATAGAGTTTTTCTACTGCATGAGTACGGATGTGATCCAGCAGGGCCAGCGGATTACGGCGCACGGCATCGCTGACCAAGACAAGTGTGCCACCTGTGCAGAGTGTGGCAAAAATTTCGTGTGCCGAGAGATCAAAGCTGATGGGCGAGACTTGGAGCATGCGCACACCCAAACCGACAAGCCGATGTTGTTGATGCCACGTCACCAAATTGGTCAGCACACGATGCGGCAGTGCCGCACCCTTGGATTGCCCGGTCGAGCCAGAGGTGTAGATGGCATAGATGAGGTTGTCGATGGTGGCTGTGCTGGTTGGGTTCTCGGTGGATTCCTGTGCAATCTGCGGCCATGCGCTGTCAAGACAGATGACCTGACATTGTTGTGCAGCCTTAGCAAAATCCGGTACAGCGGCCAGTTGTGTCTCGGTGGTCAGCAGCACTTTGGTGCCTGAATCCGCCAGCATGTAGGTCAGCCGCTCGACGGGATAGTCTGCATCCAACGGGACATAGGCTCCCCCTGCCTTGAGAATACCGAGCAGCCCGACAATCATCTCCGATGAGCGTTCGACGCAGATACCGACAAAGGTGTCAGGACCGATGCCCTGTTTTTGGAGATGGTGGGATAGTTGGTTGGCGCGGGTGTTGAGCTGGTTGTAGGAGAGGGTGTGACGGTGTGAGGGTGTGGGGGTGTGAGGGTGTGGGGGTGAGTCAAATAAAACAGCTATTTCATTAGGCGTCTTTTTGACTTGGGATTCAAATAGGTGGTGGATGGGGTGCTGGGGGTAGGTTGAGTGGGTCTTGTTGTAGTCAATGAGGAGTTGTTGGCGTTCGGATTGGGTGAGCATTGGGAGGTGGCCGATGGGTTGGTGAGGGTTGGTGATGATGGCGTTGAGCAGGGTTTGGCAGTGTGCCATCATGCGTTGGACGGTGGTGGCGTCAAAGAGATCGGTGTTGTATTCCCATGTCCACAGTAGACCGTTACGGGTTTCCTGTAGCGAGAGGAATAGCTCATAGGGGACGGCAAGGCTATGGACATCGTGGGCCTCGATGGTTAGACCACCGATACGTTGAGGAGACATCATGCACTGGCTCCATGTGCGCGGGGCGGCGTTGCGCATGAATAGCAGGACTTGAAAGAGAGGCGTTGTGCTGAGATCACGGTCAAGGTTGAGTTGTTGTACAAGCTTTTGGAAGGGATAGGGCTGATGGGTCTCGGCCTCGGTTGTCACGGTGTGGACGCAGGCGAGCAGGTCCATGAAGGTGAGGTCGCCGTTGAGTTCGGTGCGCAGGACAACGGGGTTGCCAAAGTAGCCGAGCAGCCCATCTACATCATGACCGTAGTGCGCCAATCGTCCTGAAGTGGGCGAGCCAACTGCAATCTGTGTCTGTTGGGTATAACGGTAGAGCAGTGTTTTGACCGTTGCTAACAGCGTCTCAAAGAAAGGCACATCAGCTTGTAGGCTCAACTGTCGCAATGCCGCCACCTGTTCAGGTGAGAGCATCATCGTCTGGCTGCTACCATGATAGCTTTGCATGGTCGGGCGTGGGCGGTCGATGGGCAGTTGCAGCACCTCCTGCGCACCGCTCAACTGTTGCTGCCAATAGGCCAGATGCGGAGCCAGTACCTCGTCAGTGAAGTGTTCGGTTTGTTGTTGCGTAAACTCTCGATAGGTCATGGACAGTGGCGGCAGGTTGACCTGTTCATCGGCACGATAGGCTTCATGGAGCAGAATCATCTCGCGGAAGAAGATGCCCAGCGACCAGTCACCGTCACAGATGATGTGGTGTATACACAGCACAAAGAGATGGCGGTCTTCGGCCAGACGCAGGAGTTGGGCGCGCCAGAGTGGAGCCGTTGCCAAGTCAAAGGGCTGCATCACAAAGTCAGTTGCCATCCGTTGGGCAGCAGCGTCACGCCCATCGGCGGGTAATCCACGCAGGTCGGTAATGGGTAGGGTCACAGGGAATGGGTCGTTGATGACTTGGTTAGGCTCCCCTAGTGCGGAGTCGGCTAGTTGGGCAAAATGGGTGCGCAGGATTTCATGCCGCTCGATGAGATGGTTGATGCTCTGCACCAGCAATGATGCATCGAGCGTCCCCGTGATCATCAGCGCGCTGCGAATATTGTTGGCCGGGTTACCCGGCGCAATCTGATCGAGCAGCCACATGCGCTCCTGTTCAAAGGATAGGTTTGTCTGTTGTCTGTTTGTCTTTGAACTGTCCATGAATTTCCCTGATACTAAGGCTTATATTGGCTAGGAACGAAAGCCAGCCATAGAAGCCGAAATGAATAAAATACACAACTACGCCCTCTGACACTGGCTTTTCCCAACTTGTATTGAGCAGATGAGGTGCTTGGCCTGACAGCCTTTCTATCTGATTTTCTATCGGCTTTTGCGAGATTTCTACCAGCCAATTAACCCCTTTCGCCAACATCCACCAGACTATCACACTTGGGTTGTTCCAGTATGCATAGACATATCCCACCCATCTTGGCCGCTCGATTTCTTTTTGGTC
>JBCCFC010000262.1:0-12582 GCA_039029935.1 Chloroflexota bacterium | reverse complement strand
GCCTCTCATTGGACACTAATCAATAATGGAATCTATGCTTTAACTACTAATGATACTGGTACAGCAATGTTAACCAACACCATCGTCGTATCTCATACCTATGCTGGATTTGGTGGGACCAATATCATCGCTGATCACACACTCTTCCACAACATCGGCTCAACCCCTTGCGACAGCGGTGCCATCTGCACCAACAACATCTCCGGCGATCCCAAATTCATCGACCCTACCAACGGCGACTACCGCCTCGGTTCTGGCTCCGCTGCCATTGATGCGGGCATCGATGCAGGTGTGGCCGATGACATTGCAGGAGTGGCGCGTCCAGTCGGGTCAGCCCCTGATATAGGTGCATACGAGTACACATTTTGTAACGACGTAACCGAAATCCCTGAACTCGAATGTGAAGCACTGGTGGGGTTATACAACAGTACTGCTGGGCTTCAATGGCTGGATGCCAAGGATTGGCTCACCAGCAACACGCCCTGTAGCTGGGGCTATGTCACCTGTGCAGCAGGCCATGTCACTGAACTGGTCATGCCCAACAATGGTTTGCGTGGTGACATGCCTGCTGCATTGGGCAATCTGTCGCAATTGACCCACCTCGACCTATCGGGCAATCAACTCAGCGGCAACGTGCCAGCCACCTTGGGCAATCTGTCCAATCTACAGACATTGACCCTACAGGGAAATCCGCTCACGGGTAGTCTGCCAGAATCGTTACAGGATGTCAGGTTACAGGACTTTCATTTTCAGGCAACCAACCTTTGTACGCCGATTAGCAGTGCATTTGAATTGTGGCTAGCGGACATTCCCAACCTGACCAGCACAGAGACACCCTGTCTACTTCATTTGACCAAAGATGTTTCTGTGGATACGGCTGCGCCCAACGAAACGGTCACCTATAAAATCGCCATCTCTGCAACCAGCCAAACCACCGTGCAGGTCACAGACACCTTGCCCGCAGGCATCACCAACATCACCAACCTCAGCCCAGAGGCTATCTATGACAGCGAAGCGCATCAAATTCGCTACACCGGAGATGTGTCACCCGAAACACCCGTCGCCTTGACCTATGCCGGAACCACTGCCAGTACGCTGGGCGCAGGCAGCATTCTCTACAACGAGGCTGTGGCAACCGCGATGGGAACCACCGTTGAAGATTCAGCCACCATTGTCGTACCCATCGGTGAACACACCAGCAAAACTTTATTGCTGATCTATGGGGGTGGAGACAATGAGCTGCATGATGATCTCTATGATTTGCTCAATCGTGCGGAGTTGGCTGCGAATAACCCCAACGTCGCCATCATGATGTTGCTGGATGGTGCTGGGGCAGATGACACGGTGGTCTTCCAGATTGCACCTGATACCAATCTCCACTGCCCCAATCAGCACAATCCAACCTGTGGTGGACGCTATACCTATGGCAAAAATCTGTGGTCGTGGACCGACAACACGGCCAGCCCCTACAGTTTGAGCGAGTTTATTCAAACGGGGATGCGCATCTATCCCGATGTGGATCAGGTGATGCTCTCGCTGGTTGGTCATGGCGCAGGTTGGGCACCCAATAAACGCTTTGCCCAACCACCAATTGTCGATATTCAACCCAACTATCTGGGTGGGCTGTTGATTGACCATCACCCCTATCGCTCGCTCTCTACCGCAGCCTTGGGGAACGCCTTGAAGTGGGTCTATGAGGAAACGGGTAGAAAGATCGATCTGGTTTACTTTGATGCCTGTTCCATGGGCATGTGGGAGGTGGCCTACGAAGTCAGCCCCTATGTCCACTACCAGATGTTCTCGGCCAATACCGCCTGGGCAGCCTTTCCCTATGACCAACACATCAATGCCATTGATGGCAAAAAGGATGTGGCTGAAATTGGGCAAGCCTGGATTCAAAATGAAATCAGCGCACTCAATGGCGACTATCCCTTTACCTTCTCGTTGGTCGAGTCCAGCAAACTAAGCGTGATTCAGGATGCACTCACAGAGGTCTCGGACGGACTCATACAGACGCTGGATGCGGATGGCGACACAACACGCGGCAAACTGCGCACCGTCTTTGATGACACTGAGCGTTTTGAGAGCAACTATGATGGCTACATCAACGAGTATGACAACTATAGTGATCTGTCCAGCTTTGCGACTGAACTTGTGAAGCAATTCCCTAGCTTGGACAACCAAGCCAAAACATTGCAGACGGCCATTAGCGAAGCGGTCATCTTCCAGAAACATGGTAGCGGTCGCCCTTGGGTCTACTTCAGTGAGCCACCCTATCCCGACAAGAGTTTCTGGCAGTGGAACCAGATTGGTGGGATTGGGATATACATGCCCTTTAATCAAGATCATGACGAGTGGAAGCGTCAGTTCTACACAGATGCCCATATCAAGACCGCCGAGACAGGGAGATGGGATGAGTTGATTGCCGCCTTCTGGGATGGGCTGGATGCAGCACAACAGCGCACAAGCCGAACCGAGACCCAGGAGACCCAGCCACCCATCTGTCCACCAGACTGTGATGGCATGGGTGCGCCGTTGAGCCTGATGCCGACGCTGCTCATGCCTGTGGAGGCGCAGACTACCTACTCGCAATCTATCAACATCCCGATTGACCTAGAACTCTATGGCAATACGCTGACGGAGGGCAAGTTTATCGTTGAATTTGACAACACCTGTCTTGCCGTAGACCCTGCCAAAATCGAGTTTGTTGACGCAACAGGTACTGCAACCTTGGAAAATGCCAACCAGCTTGTCTTGACCGGTATCCAATCAAGTGGCTCATCAACGTTGCATCAAGGCCAACTGGTCAACATGCCTGTCACCGCCATCTGTGAACCGGATGCCCGCACAAGCATCACGATATCAGTGACGATTACATCCGTAACCTTCACCGATAACCAAGCGGCAACCATCCCGGGTACAGCCGTTGATGGCGTCATTACCATTCGCAGCACAGCCATCGAAGGCGACATCAATGGCGATGAGGCCGTCAACATCTTTGACCTGCAAATCCTCATCAACATGATCACCAATGATGTTCCCGCAGACCCAGACCTCTATCCGCTGGAGCAGTGGGAACGCGCCGAACTCAATGGCGATGGTGGATGGAATATCTTTGACTTGCAATTGCTGATTAATTTGATCACACAGTAACACAGGCAGGATGCCTGTCTTTGAGCAAGTGCGAACCAAATTGATGTTTTTGCGAACTCAAAAGCGGAAAAGTCCTGCTATGATGAACGTGGAGACAGCGAAGGAACACTTGTAGGTCCAGCTAGATTGTCACTTGTCAAAAAAGTTTTGAGTAATGAGCACGCCCTCGTGCGGGTCGGCATGGGGTGTGCCTACTGCTCAAAATTTAACTGACAGAGTACGACGAGTCAACCATGCAAAAGCAAATTCGCAACACCAATTTCAGCAATCATGTCACAAAAAACCAAGTGATTGCTCTTATTTCAAAGGGAACGTTGGCAACGTGGTGTGGACATCCTTGTCCGCAACGTGACGGGCAAGGATGCCCATACCACGATACCAACCCCCACCAATCATTTTCTCAAAAATAAGGAGACAAAGACAAAAATGATTCAAAACAGTAAAAAACGGTTGGTTATCCCAGCACTGATGCTGATAGCACTCTTTCTGGGTGCGATCCAAATCCCAGCACCCAGTCTGCTGGCAGAGAGCTTACAACAGACCAATACCGTGACCCTTGGGACAGAAGTCTTTGAGCCTGGCACATCTGGCTCGGTTGACATCTCACTCACCAACACGGATGCCATTGCCTCGACACAGTTTGAAATCAGTTATGACAACAGCAAGGGGATCACACTCACAGGCGTCACCCCCACAGGGCGTGGTACAGGGTTCCAGACCAACTTTAGCACAAGCACCGCTGGCTCGACCACAACTGTGACCATTCTGATGTTCAACCTGACAGGATCAACCATTGCTGCGGGAGATGGCGCCGTTTTGACGCTTGCGTACACAGCAGCAGCGGATGCCACAGGCACAACGGCTCTTGTTGCCGACACCATTCTGCTCTCGGATAGCAGTGGTGGTTCGTTGTCTGCATCAGGCGTGAATGGTGCGCTCATTGGCCCAGGCCCCATGATCAGTTCTGTCTCGCCCAATCGTGGTGGACAAGGCGGCACAAGCACTATCCAGATCAACGGCCAAAGTGTCGATTGGGACACCAATGCACCGACCAGCGTCTCATTTGGCGTAGACATCACTGTCCAGAACATTAACGTTGTGGATGCCACCACGCTGCTGGTTGATATCAGCATTGATGCGGCTGCGGCGACAGGGACACGTGATGTGACCGTGACCACAGGTGGTGAGAATGTAACCTTGTTCAACGGCTTCACCGTTCAAGGCCCAGGCATCGGTGTCATTCTGCCAACAGACACCACCAGCTACCCAAGCGGTAGTTTCACAGTTCCAGTGTCAGTGACCACCGATGTAACGGGCGAGGGCATTCTGGCCTATGCCTTCACATTGGTCCATGACGCCATCATTCGTCTGCAATCGGTCAGCCAAGTTGGAACCATGAGCGACAACTGGAGTGTCACCATCAACCGAGAGGCAAGCCAAGCACGTATCGTTGGTTTTAGCGATTCACCACTGGTCGGCAGCGGCACACTGCTGAATCTCACCTTTGATGTCAGTCCAGGGGCAGAGGTCGGTTCGGAGACAGACATTGCCTTTAGCGAATTCCGTTTTAACGAAGGCCAGCCAGAGGAACAGACGGTAGACGGCCATGTTCTTATCGACATGGAACCAGCCAGTGTTGCAGGTTGTGTCACGCCCGTGCATGACTTCTCGCAGGTGGTCTCGGGCTTGCCAATCTCGTTCACCAACATGCTCTCTGGCGCACAGGACACTGTGACCACTGGTGCTGATGGCTGTTACAACATCGACGTTGCCCCCGGTGATTATGTGGCAATGCCAGCCAAAACAGGGGTCATCAGCGGCTCAATCAACGTTTGGGATTCCGTTCAGATTGCCCTGCATGATGCACAGCAAGCGGAAAGCGACTTTAGCGACCACCAGACAACCGTCTGTGATGTCACCCAAGATGGTACATGTACTGGTTTTGATGCCGCACAGATTGCGCTCTATCGCATTGACCCTGCGTTGACCAGTTCCATCACAGGGCAGTTTGTCTCAGACCCACTCACACGCACCCACCAAGTTGACGGTGGCGATTCACTGACGGGTCAAGACTACGAACTCTATCTGGCAGGGGATGTCACGCTGGATTGGCCTGCATCCGTGCAAAGCCAAGCTGTCGTCGCTGCGGCTCGCACACAGGCCATTGTCGTCACCTTGCCATCAGCGGCCACAATTTCAGGTGGTGTGTTAACACTGCCCGTGACCGTTGCAAACGCTGGTCAGAAAGGCATGTTGGGCTACGAGCTGTTCATTGCCTATGATTCAGACATCCTGACCATTGACAATATCAGCAACGAAGGCAGCGTTGCCCGCAACAATGGTTGGGTCTTCCAGCAGGGTGTCACCGATGCAGGCGAGATCCGCGTGGTCAGCTATGGCACGTCACAACTCGAAAGCGATGGGGTTCTGTTCAACATCGTGGCTAGTGTGAACAATGAATTCGAGGGTCAGACACCATTGACCGTTTCGCATCTCATGTTCAATGATGGACAACCTACAACAGACACTGTTGATGGTCTGATCGATATTGAGCAGGCAAACAACATGAGCTTCCTGCCATTTGTCAGCCGATAAGCCAAACCCATTGTCAACATAACTGGCAAGTTCTCTCGCATATCCCGCATCCACCCACAGAACTGCCAGTCATGTACCCCACCATAGACATCGTTGAATCCCTCTTCCAAAGAGCGTTCGTCATTGCAGGATGCCAATCTGTGTTGAGCAGGTGGGCATCCTGCTTTGCTGTTTTGCGGATATTCCAGTATCACAGATTGCCAATCTGTGGTGTGCAGGTTGACAACCTGCGTTACTGCCCCGACGATCTTCACACATGAATGCCTTTCACACATACAGTCATGTCATGCGGCCATTTTTGCAACTGCGAACCAAATCGGCACATGAGCGAACTCTGCATAGGCAAACTTCTGCTATGATGAATATGAGAGTAGTTGCTATCCACATGGTCACGCAACATATCCAACATTAAGGAAATAAGTCCATGAACACATCACTTTAACACAACAGTGAGTTAAGGATTGAATGGGCAATACTCAAGGGGAAATCTTCGATATGAATCAACCAAAATCAATTTCATTATGTAGCTCGGCTATAAACAAAAGCGCAATAAGAATTTGTGAATCTATTTTTACCACAAACGCCACCATGCGAAATAAAAAATTTCAATTCATGTATAAATTTGGATTGCTTCTATTTATTTTGTTGGTTTTTGTACTCTTAAGCCAATTCAGGGTTCGCTATGAGCGAGTTCTTGCTGCCCAAGGGGATATTACGACGATTGTTGGCAATGGTCCTTTGGGTTTAGGAGCAGGTGGCTTGGACGGCGATAACGGACCCGCTATTGGTGCAAAAATTAACTCTGCCTCCGGTGTAACCGTCGATAGTAGTGGGAATATTTTTATCGCTGACCACTATAACCACCGTATACGAAAGGTAGATGGTGTTACAGGGGTTATCACAACGGTTGTTGGTATTGGCCCTACGGGTGAATTAAATGGTAGATATGGCGGCGATGATGCACTTGCCATAAGTGCCCGAATTAACCATCCTTGTGACATTACTACTGATACTAATGGAAACTTTTATTTCTCAGATTATGCAAACTACCGGATCCGTCGAGTCGACGGTGAGACAGGCATCATCACAACTGTGGCAGGAATAGGAGTTCGCGCTCATAGTGGCGACAATGGTTTCGCAATTAATGCACGAGTTGGTCAGACATGTGGCATCGCCCTTGACAACTCAGGAAATCTTTTTTTCACTGATTCTGATCATCACCGTGTCCGCAAGGTGAATTTGAATACAGGGATCATCACAACAGTTGCAGGCAATGGTATTAGAGGATATAGCGGTAATGGGGGAGCCGCCACCAACGCTCAGTTAAACACACCAATGGACGTAGCACTCGATAAATATGGCAATATATTCATTGCTGAATACCACAATCATGTAATTCGCAAGGTAGATACCGAGACCGGAATTATCTCCACTGTAGCAGGCACTGGGGTTGGTGGTTATGATGGCGAAGGCATTGCTACAAGCGTTAGACTCAATGGTCCACATGGTGTCGCTGTAGATAACAATGATAATATTTTTATTGCTGATAGAAACAATTTGCGTATTCGCAAAGTAGATGCTACGACCAATATCATGACGAACATTGCAGGCAATGGTACGGTTGGTTATAGTGGTGATAACGGACCCGCCCTGAATGCACAATTTGCCTATCCCAACAATCTTGCGATTGACAACGATGGCAATCTCCTCGTTACAGACTACCATAACAGTCGTATACGCAAAGTGGAAGGTGTTGCTGCGGTCAAGCACACGCCGACACCCACGCCCACATCCACTCCTAATAAAAATTTCGATTGTCGTCGAGTCATAGAGATTCCTCAAGTTGAGTGTGAAGCACTGGTTACTCTTTATAACACTACAGGCGGCTCTAGCTGGACCAATAACACAGGTTGGTTGCAGAGCGAGATGCCTTGTAGCTGGTATGGTGTCATCTGTGGTGATGATCGCGTGACTGCACTGCTTCTATTTAGCAATGGATTGGCAGGGAGCATACCACCAGAAATTGGCAACCTTTCCAATTTGAGAACATTTGAGCTTGAGTTTAATTCATTGACAGGTGATATACCACGAGAGCTTGGCGACCTTTCTAACTTAGGAACTCTTCGCTTGGACTCTAACTTAATGACAGGGAGTATACCGTCAGAACTTGGTAACCTTTCTAACTTAGACACGCTTTTTCTATCTAACAATTCATTGACAGGGCATATACCACCAGAAATTGGCAACCTTTCTCTCTTAAAAGATCTTCGTTTGGGCAATAATTCATTGACCGGAGGTATACCATTAGAAATTGGCAACCTTTCTAACTTAAAAGTAAACCTTAATCTGTCTAAAAATTCATTGACAGGGAGCATACCACCAGAACTTGGTAACCTGACTAACTTAGAACTTCTCTTGCTTAATGATACTTCCCTGACAGGCAGCATACCACCGGAGCTTGGTAACCTTATTAACCTAAATTGGCTGTTCCTGTATAATAATCAATTTGAGGGGGCTCTACCAAGCAGCTTTGTCAATTTGACAAATTTTGGTCATTTCCGGTTTCACAATACCAACATCTGTGAACCGCAAGATGAAGTAATGCAAACTTGGCTGAATCAGTTCGATCAATCATATCAAACCAATCAAGCCTGCCCCAGTGTCTGTAACAACGTGACTGAAATTCCTATGGCTGAGTGTCGGGCCTTGGAGAGCCTATACAACAACACAAATGGCCCTAATTGGACCGATAACATAGGTTGGTTAGAAACAATAACCCCCTGTGATTGGTTTGGTATTAATTGCGCACAGGGGAAAGTGTCAACTCTAAGCCTCAGTAATAATCAATTGGTAGGAACTATACCACCTGAGTTGGGTGATTTTTCCAGTCTAACGCTGTTATCCCTACAGTCAAATCCGTTAAGGGGTGCTATTCCGCCTGAACTCGGAAACCTTTCAAGTTTGACCAGTTTGTACTTAAGTGGCAGTGAATTGACGGGGAGTATCCCACCTGAGATAGGCGACCTGTCTAATTTGACCGATTTAAATTTAATTTTCAATGAGTTAACCGGAAACATCCCACCAGAGCTAGGTCGCCTATCGAATTTGACTCGTATGTCTCTAATAGGCAATGGACTCACTGGAAGCATTCCGGCTGAATTGGGGAGCCTGTCTAGCTTGAAAACTTTATTTCTAACTCAAAATAAATTAACAGGGAATATCCCACCAGAGCTAAATCACCTGTCGAATTTGACTCATTTGGGTTTAACTAGCAATGAGTTAACAGGAGGTATTCCACCTGAACTAGGTAATCTTTCTAATTTGATAAGTTTACAACTAGGTAAGAACCCATTGAGTGGAAACATTCCAGACTCGCTTTATAATCTAAATTTAGACACATTCAGTTTTCTGACAACTGATTTATGTGAACCAACAACGTACGAATTCCAATCTTGGTTGAATAGCATCCCAAACTTGCAGCGCACCAATATCCCTTGCCAACTCAATGTCATCAAACGCGTCTCAACAGAGGTCGTCAGCCCCAACGAAACCGTCACCTATCAAATTGTAGTCACAACAACCAATAAAACCACAATTCAACTCACAGATACGTTACCTATTGGGGTGAATATCAATAGTCTCAGCAATGGTGCAGTCTATAATAGTCAAAACCATCAAATTCGGTACACGGGCAGCATCTCACAAACGCAGCCATTGACATTGACCTATGAAGCAACCCTTGACGACAATCTCCCTGCTGGAAGCATCCTACAAAACATTGTCGTCGTAACAGGCTCAGGGAAAATGGCTGAAGACACGGCCACCGTTGTCGTGCCAGACCCCGATCCGGTCGCCAATACGCTGCTGCTTATCTATGCCGTTGGCGATAATAATCTCTATGACGATATGTTGGATGCACTCAACCGCGCCGAAACCGCTGCACAAAACCCAAATGTGGATGTACTGATGCTGCTTGATGGGGATGGTCCCAATGATACTTATCTCTATCAGCTTGCACATGACACCAACCGCAACTGCCCCAGCCCGACAAACATCACCTGCAATGGCCGCTACACGTTAGGGCAAAACTTATGGC
The DNA here is from genome assembly GCA_039029935.1 of Chloroflexota bacterium. Taxonomy (GTDB): domain Bacteria; phylum Chloroflexota; class Anaerolineae; order Caldilineales; family Caldilineaceae. The sequence continues at coordinate 2,738 of JBCCFC010000262.1, read as the reverse complement.
AATGGCGTGACAATACGGCCAGCCCCTACACATTGAGCGAATTTATCCAGACTGGCATTCGCACCTACCCCAATGCCGACCGCATCATTTTATCACTCATCGGTCATGGGGCTGGCTGGGCACCCAATACAACGTATGTCCAACCACCTATCGTTGATATCCAGCCCGACCCATTGGGTGGCTTGTTGCTTGACAATCATCCAATGCCACATTCGCTTTCAACGCGTGCATTAGGCAAAGCGTTTCAATGGGCATATGAAGCGACTGGCAAAATGATCGATCTGGTCTACTTTGATGCCTGTTCCATGGGCATGTGGGAGGTCGCCTATGAGGTCAGCCCCTATGTCGGCTATCAGATGTTCTCGGCCAACACCGCTTGGGCAGCGTTCCCCTATGACCAACATATCAAGGCTATTGATGCAGAGAAGAGTGTGGTGGACATCGGCAAAGCGTGGATTCAGAATGAGGTCAACGCACTGGATGGCAAATACCCCTTCACCTTTGCTATGGTCGATTCCACCAAGCTGGACGCCATCCAAAGCGCGCTCAAGCACGTGTCAGATGCGCTCATTCAAGAACTATACAACGATGTGGCAACCACACGCACCAAACTTCGCGCCACCTTTGATACCACCGAGAGGTTTGAGAGCAATTACGATGGCTACATCAACGAGTATGACAACTATGGTGATTTATCCAGCTTTGCCAATGCACTTGCCCAACAGTTCCCCAACCTCAGCAACCAAGCCACGCAATTACAGACCGCCATCAACGACGCCGTCATCGCCCAGCAGCATGGCAGCGGTCGTCCGTGGGTCTATTTCCAGAAACCACCCTATCCGCCCAACAGCGTCTGGACCTGGGACCAGATTGGCGGTATCGGCCTCTATCTGCCCTTTAACCAAGAGCATGATGAGTGGAGACGCCAATTCTACACAGGCTCGCATGTCAAGACCGCGCAAACTGGCACATGGGATGAGTTGATCGCCGCCTTCTGGGATGGGCTGGATGCTGCGCAACAGCGGACAAGCCGAACCAATGACACACCGCCTATCTGTCCACCCGACTGTGATGGTATGGGGGCACCACTCAACCTGATGCCAACACTGATGATGCCAGCACAGGTGCAGACCACGTATCAGCAATCTGTGACTATCCCTCTTGAGTTGGATCATTATGGGAATGCAGTCACACAAGGCGAGTTCACTGTCCAGTTTGACGATGCCTGTCTTGCAGTGGACCCTGCCAAGATCGAGTTTGTTGACGGAACAGGCGCAGTGACCATGCAAGGTGTCAACCAGATTGTCTTGACAGGAATCCAATCAAGCAACGCGGCTACATTGCAAAACGGTCAGCTTGTCAACATGCCAGTCACCATCATCTGTGAACCAAGCACGGGGACAAGCATCACCACATCAGTAACAATCACCAACGCGACCTTTACCGATGACCAAGCGGAAACCATCTCAGGCACAGCGACTGATAGTGTCATCGCCATCCGTCGCGAGTCCACTGAAGGTGACATCAACGGCGATGAGGCCGTCAACATCTTTGACCTACAAATCCTCATCAACATGATCACGCATCACACCCCGGCGGACCCAGCCCTCTATCCGCTGGACCAATGGCAACGCGCCGAGCTCAATGGCGATGGTGTATGGAATATTTTTGATTTACAATTGCTGATCAATTTGATCACACAGTAACACAGGCATCCTGCCTGTACCTGTTGGCAATGGATTTGGGGAACACTCGTAGCCAGATTGTCACGCTACTAGCGTGACCTACGAGTCTGCTACGAGTCTGCGGACTTGCTATGCACAAAAAATAAATCCGCGCTTCCCCAAATCCGCGCCACTAACGTATGCATGTCACAAACAAACATGTGACTGCTCTTATCTAAAATGGGGTGTTGGTTGTGTGGTGTGGACATCCTTGTCCGCAGACAGGCAAAATGCCTGTGTTACATGCCAGCCAACACCCACAAATCCGTTTCTTAAATCAAGGAGACAACAATGATTCAAAACAGTAAGAAATGGTTGGTGATTCCAACACTAATGCTGGCGGCACTCGTTCTGAGTGCATATCAAGTCCAAACACCAAGCCTGCTGGCAGAGAGTTTACAACAGACCAATACTGTAACCATCGGGCCAATAAACATTGATGCCAGCGCATCTGGCACAGTTGACATCTTGCTTAACAACACCGACGAGGTCGCCTCAGCACAGATTGAAATCAGCTATGACAACAGCAATGGCATCACGCTCACAGGCGTCAACACAACAGAACGCACAGATGGATTCCAGACCAACTTTAGCGAAAGCACATCCGGCTCGACCACAACCGCAACCATCCTCATGTTCAACCTGAGCGGAACCACCATCGCTGCCGGAGACGGTGCAATTCTCACGCTCGACTTCACGACAGCGGCGGACGCCACAGGAACAATGGCACTTGTTGCAGACACGGTGTTGCTTTCCGACAGTGCTGGTGGCGCGTTGCCCGCATCCGGTGTTGATGGGTCTATCGCAATCAACGGCACTGATGATGAGGATGATTCGGACACAGGGACGACTCGCTTCAACTATCTGCCGTTTGTCAGTCGATAAGTCAAAGCAGCGGTGATAACGCAGATTGCTAACTTGTCTGCGATAGATTGGCAATTTGCGTTATCACCCTAATCCAGTTGATTTTGTCATAGTGTTAAGTAAAACCGATTAAGTATTTAGATATACGAG
>JBCCFC010000261.1:0-12598 GCA_039029935.1 Chloroflexota bacterium | reverse complement strand
ATCGCACGGGGGACTTAGCACGTTGGTATGTAGGTGAGCCTGCAAGCGATGATGCAGATGGTGCAAATATTGAATTTTTAGGACGCATGGACTATCAAGTTAAGCTGCATGGGTTTCGGGTTGAGCTTGGTGAAATTGAGGTGGTGCTTCGTCAACATTTAGCAGTGAAAGAAGCTGTCGTCATTGTCTGTAAAAGAGATGGCACTGATTCCGAACAACGACTAGTTGCGTATATTGCTGTCCATTCCGACGATAACCTCACAGTAAGTGATGTACGCCATTTTCTCTCGCAAACGCTCCCTCAGTACATGCTGCCGACTGCCTACATTTTCCTCGATGATTTACCGCTTACGCCCAATGGGAAACTGGATCGTCGTGCCCTACCCGCACCTGATTCACAGCACCCAGCCCTCGCCAACCAATTTGTTGCACCACGCACATCCACAGAGGAGACCTTGGCAGGGTTCTGGTGTGATCTTCTTCACCTCAACCAAGTGGGGGTTCACGATAACTTTTTTGAATTGGGTGGTCATTCGCTCAAGGCAATGCAGGTCGTCTCACGTATTCGTGACCGATTTCACATTGAGTTCCCATTACGTACCTTGTTTGAAGGACCAACGATTGCGGAACTCAGCACACAAATTGAAACCATTCAATGGGTGATGCAATCCGCAGATGATATCATCGGTGCAGGTGAGGAAGGGGTTTTATGACTATTGACGCGTTGCTACAAGAACTGCGTGAAAAAGAAGTTCGCATTTGGGTGGATGGTGACAAGCTACGCTATCGCACGGCATCGGGGACGCTGCCCACCGAGTTACGCCAAAAGCTATCTATCCACAAAACAGCGATTATCCAATTTCTGCAACAGACGACCCAACGCACGCAATCCTCACTGCCAATCACACCCGTTGCTCGAACAGGTGATTTGCCCTTGTCATTTGCCGAGGAGCGCCTATGGTTGATTCATCAACTGGAGCCTGATATCCCGCTCTATCATCTTGGTCATAGCTATCGGCTCGATGGTTCTTTGAACATACATGCACTTGAGCAATCGATTAACACGCTTCTTGCTCGTCATGAGACGATCCGCACCACCTTTCGTGTTCAAGACGGCGTCCCCGTCCGTGTGATTACCAAAACATTAGAATTTACATTACCTGTTGTGGATATCAGCAATGCACCAGCGCAATCCACGCGATTGGCGCAACTCATTGCGCAGGAAAAGGGAAAACGCATTGACTTTGAGCAACCGTCGCTATTTCGTGTAAAGTTAATCCGTCTCGCCGCTGAAGCGCATGTTCTTGTGATGCGATTCCATCACATCATTTGCGACGAATGGTCATTAGGCATTTTCTGGCAAGAGTTGCGCACCTTGTATGATGCGTTCTGTCAGAATCAACCCAACCCACTGCCACCATGCAACATCCAATATGCGGATTTTGCTCATTGGCAGCGAAGTCGTGCGCAAGAAATCATCGCAAGCCAACTGTCCTATTGGCGATCACAACTGCAAGCGGTGCCACCACTGATTGCATTACCCATCGATTACCCACGCCCACAGACGCCGGCCTATCACACGGACCGTGTTGAAAGCATCATTCCATCGGCTGTGTATGATGCGTTGGTGGCACTCAGCGAGCGTGAAAATTGCACCCTATTTATGACGCTGCTAGCAGCCTTCCAGACATTACTCTTTCGCTACACGTCTCAAGAAAAAATTGCTGTCGGCTCGCCCATTGCCAACCGTATGGCAAGCCAAACCGAAAGCGTTGTTGGCTTCTTCCTCAATACACTTGTCCTGTGCGCCGACTTTTCAGATAATCTCACCTTTGTGGAATTGCTAAATCAAGTTCGCACAACGACATTGGACGCCTATCAACACCAAGAACTCCCTTTTGAAAAGTTGGTTGAGGTGCTACAGCCAGAACGGGCTGGATATCATCCACTATTTCAAGTCATGTTTATTTACCAACAGGAAGCCGAAACAAGGTTTGGCCTATCCGGATTGACCGCCACGCCAATCCGCAACCAAACGGGACGCAGCGAATTCGACTTAACGCTCTCTGTTAGTTATCACGATGGGCAGGCATATGCCAATTTTCTCTATAATTGCGATCTCTTTGAACCAGCAACAATACACCGTATGGCGAACCATTTCCACGTTTTGCTAACAAGTATCACGGCAGAAAACTGTCTCGGCATCCACAAGCCAGTGGCGGCATTGCCGATATTGACTGATGACGAAAAACATCAGTTGTTGATTGATTGGAATGACACAAAAGTCGATTATCCCGATGCACGCTGTCTTCATCAGCTATTTGAACAACAGGCAGCAAAAACACCCGATGCCATCGCTGTCATTGTTGAAGATAGGCAACTTACCTATCGGACAGTGGATGAACAGGCCAATCAATTGACCCATTTTCTGATTGCACAAGGGGCAAATGAGCAGCCTGCCATTGGGGTTTTTATGGAACGCTCGTTGGACATGCTGATTAGTGTCCTGGCAATTCTCAAAGCGGGGTGTGCCTATGTACCGCTCGAACCCGAATATCCCCAAAAACGATTGTCGTTTATCGTCAATGATGCCGACATCACCCTTGTGTTGACCCATACACAATTAGAAAACCATCTTCTTTTGGGCCACACCTTGGACCACACCGACGCCAGCACAACGTATATCAACGTAGATACGGTATGGGCAGAGATAGCTGCCCAATCAACCGATGCCCCGCCTATCTCTATCCAGCCACACGATAGTGCCTATCTTTTTTATACATCCGGCTCCACAGGACAGCCCAAAGGCGTGATGACCAACCATAGAGCCATCGTCAATCGGATTGTGGGCATGACAAATCAGTTCCCTTTACAGCACAACGAACGAGTTCTGCAAAAAACACCGCTCAGTTTTGATGTGTCTGTCTGGGAAACCTTTTGGCCACTCTCCTCTGGGGCTACGCTGGTGCTTGCAAATGGAGATGGTCATAAGGACCCTGATTACCTCGTGACGATTATTCAACAACTGGATATCTCCGCTGTATACTTCAACTGTTCGATGCTCCAGGTGTGGATTGAAACGACCAACGTTGACAGGTGTACCTCGCTGAAACGCATCTTTTGTGGTGGTGAGGCTCTTTCTGTCGATTTGATGCAGCGGGTGTTTGCACGGCTCGATGTTACACTGAACAATCTGTACGGCCCGACCGAAGCGGCGATTTATGTGAGTCACTGGCAATGTGACCCCGCTTATCCACGCGTGGCTGCCCCCATTGGCCGTCCAGTATCCAATGTACAGCTATACATTGTCGATGAGATGCTTCAGCCTGTCCCCATTGGCGTCGTTGGGGAGTTGTTGATTGGCGGTGTCCAAGTGGCAGAGGGGTATCACAACAGACCCGCGTTGACCAAGGAAAAATTTATTCCTGATCAGTTCAGTAGCGACAAGATGGGCAACTTGCTCTACCGCACGGGGGATTTAGCACGTTGGCGACTTATTGATGCTGAAAGCAGTGATGATGAAAGCAGTGATGCTGAAAGCAGTGATGCTGGTGCTCATATTGAATTCTTAGGGCGCATGGACCAGCAAATCAAACTGCGCGGTTTTCGGATTGAGCTAGGTGAAATCGAGGCTGTCCTGCGCCAACATCCATCCGTGCAAGAAGTGGTCGTTGTTGTTCGACAACGAGAGGACACAGGTGCGAGCCTAGATCAGGACCTGGTTGCGTACATTATTCCGACAAAACCACTGGATGAGGGACACCACATCTGTGACCATATGCAGTATCGCCGTTTTCTCGTCAGCAAACTGCCCGATTACATGCTGCCCACCCGCTATATTCATCTTGATGCGCTGCCACTTTTAGCCAATAACAAATTGAATTTGCAAGCACTCCCTGACCCAGCGTTGACAGAACCAATCATAGAAAACCGCTATGTTGCACCACAAACACCAACCGAAATTACGCTGGCTGACCTATGGGCAGACATTCTCCATGTACACAGGGTCGGCATCCATGACAACTTCTTTGCGCTTGGCGGTCACTCGCTTAAGGTAGTCCAAGTCATGTCACGTACCCACACCATACTTGGTGTTAAATTGCCACTGCGTCTTTTATTTGAGATGCCAACGATTGCAGCGTTAGCAGAGGCGATTGATGCGCAAAAGGCGAATATCACTCAAAATGATGCTGAAAATCGCTTTGCCTCGCTGGTCCCCATTAAGCCTGCATCAGCGCAGGCCAATACCAAGTCACCGCTATTTTGGGTTCCTGGGGGTGCTGGCGGGGAAGAGGAATTTGCAATTTATGCACCACTCATCCATTTGCTGGGCGAAGCGCAACCAGTTTATGGCTTCTATGCACGTGGACTGTTGGGTATGCAATCACCACACCAAAGCGTTGAGGCAATGGCAGCGCATTATATCGACGAGATGCGCCGTGTGCAACCTGACGGCCCCTACTGGTTGGTGGGAGAGTGTATTGGGGGCAAAGTTGCCTATGAGATGGCACGACAGTTGACCGCACAAAGCCAACCTGTTGCGGCACTTGTTTTGCTGAACGCTGGTGCGGCACGTTATTCCCGGAGTCGATGGCGTCGTTTATCCCAACGAGTCCAACATCATGTTAGCCAGCTCCAAACGCAGTCTCTAACCGAACAAGTTCGTTATGTGGTAGACAAGACACGAACGCTACAACAGCGCGTCTTGCCCTTATCTACAGAACAGCAACAGACAGAACATCTTGCTCGTGTGCGCGCCAACTATAACCGTCTTCTACAAAATTATACGCCACAAACACCGTATGCAGGCTCAGTGTACTTATTGATTAGTGAGGAGCATCAACAGCAAAACCCGACAATGGGGTGGGCAGACTTTGTATTGGGTGGCATCACTGTTTATTGTGTACCGGGGACTCATGACAACTATCTTGGTAAACACGTGGAGATTACCGTTGCACAGATGAAGGCATGTTTGGATAGTGTATCTTAGATCGAGTACAATCATGAGTTAGTCAACACTTTTGATTGAATCGGAAAGTAGAAACCAGTATCACAGATTGATTATCTGTGACGCAGGTAGCCAACCTGCGATACTATCCGTTCAGTATCACAGATTGATTATCTGTGACGCAGGTAGCCAACCTGCGATACGGTCTTTTGTTTATTAACTTTGTGTAGAAAAATGGAGCTTGTCCTAACGTGTTTAATCGGAGCCTTCCGGCTTGGCAGCAGGAAATTATTGACAAATGTGTGCATCCTACTGGCACATGGGAGCCGTTTCCCGAAAGCGACTATGAACGCTCTATTCCGGCAAAGTTTGAAGAAATTGTTGAACGCTACCCTGATCAACTTGCGGTGGTTGATCATGCTCGGGCCTTGACCTATGCTGAATTGAACGCCGCTGTCAATCGAGTTGCACATGGCATACTGGCGCACTTGGGGCCAGGTCCTGAGCCAATTGTTCACCTCTTTGATCAGCATATTGATGCCGTGATTGCATTAATGGGCATTATCAAAGCGGGAAAATTTTATGTGCCATTAGACAATCGAACAACTGAAGCGCAACTGCATGGTTTGCTATCAACAATTGAGAGTAAACTGGTTTTGACAGACCAAGCAAGCCTTTCGCTTGTCCATGCTGTTGTTGATGATTTTACCGAACACGATACTCATCGTTCTCCAGCTATCTGTACAATCAATGATTTGGTTTTCAACCAGCCAGATAGCAGTTCTGAGAACCCTCGTCTCGCAACGACGCCCGATGACACTATTTATGTGGTGTTTACCTCTGGCTCTACAGGGATACCCAAAGGGGTAATTGAAACGCATCGCAATATACTACACTTAGCCGCAATCTATTGTAACAGTCATCATATCTGTCCAGAAGATCGCAGTGCTATGCTTAATCGGGTTCATTTTAGCGGCAGCAAAAATAGTCTTTTTGGTACGTTATTGAGCGGTTCCAGTCTATATATTTATGATATATATCAAGATGGGCTAGCAGGCATCCCACAGTGGATTCAACAATATCGTTTAACCATTCTTTCTTGCACACCACCCATCTTTCGCTTTCTCTCAACACAAAGAACAGAAGCTTCGCTCTTCTCATCCATTCGTTTGCTTCGAGTCGGTGGGGATCGAATTTTGCCCAGCGATTTAGATATGTTCTATCGTCTACTGCCTGAGTCAGCGATTATACGGATTGGCATGGGATCATCTGAGGTCAAAGCAGGGCCACAAATTTTACTCGATAAATCTCATGCCCACTATTACAAACAGATGCCTGCTGGCTGGACCTCTGACCATGTCACCCTTTGCATTTCAACGGACAAAGGGTATTTGTATGAGCCAAACATAGTAGGAGAAATTGTTCTACATACTCGCTTTGCAGCGGCTGGTTATTGGAAACAACCTGAGTTGACCAGTGCGAAATTTCAGCGCGACCCTCATACCGCTCATATGGTTTATTATCATACAGGGGATTTGGGATGGGTAGACGATGAAGGATGCCTATATCCGCTGGGTCGCAAAGATACACAGGTCAAAATCAACGGCCAACTTGTGGTATTGGGTGAAATTGAGCGTGTGCTTTTGGCATTAGATATCATCAGCGACGCAGTCGTCGAACTCCAAAACAATGGGGAGCGCAACCAAAGGCTAATTGCGTGGCTTGTATCAAGCGAACCATGCCTACATCCAAAGGTTGTGGAACTACGTCGCTATTTGGCGGAGAGGCTCCCAACGCATATGATTCCCTCACACTTTGTATTTCTGGCGCAAATGCCACTCAACGCCAACAATAAAGTGGACCGCAAAGCGTTGCCAATACCAGATGCGGTTCGTCCCCTTACGGATACCGCCTTTGTTGCATCTCGTGGCGATGTAGAAGAGCGGTTACGCACAATTTGGGCAAAGATTCTGGGATTCAATGATATTGGTGTTCATGATAACTTTTTTGAGCTTGGTGGACACTCAATGCAGGCGATGCAACTTGTTTCTGGTGTTGATGAGCAATTTCAAGTCAAATTACCGATTCATTGTTTGCTGGAAACACCAACGATTGCTGGGTTAGCAGAACGCATTCAACACGAACACAAAGCCGCTCCTCGAAAACAAAAACTGTCTTTACATCTGTCCTCAAATACAGATTTAACGCTGAATGACTCATTTATATCCCTTACACCGATTCAGCGCAAAGGAGACAATCGGCCCATCTTCTTTCTACCCGGCGGTGGTGGTGGTGAGGAAGAATTTTTAATCTATGCACCGTTGATCCATTTGCTAGGTACAGAGCAGCCCATCTATGGATTCTATGCACGTGGGGTTCATACCAAAGATAAGCCACACCAAGATGTTGGACAGATGGCGTCGGATTATGTCCGCGAGTTACGTACTGTACAACCGACGGGTCCCTATACCATCATTGGTGAGTGTTCCGGTGGCCGAATTGCCTATGAGATGGCACGGCATTTGCAAGCGCAAGGAGAATCAGTTGATTCGTTAATTCTCATGAACACAAATTTACGGCCACTAGAGAAGAGTATCAGCCATCAACAGCAGCGTATACAACACCATCGAGATCAACTGAAATCCATGTCATTGCAACAAAAACTAGGCTACATCCTGAGCCGTTCTGTGGTTCTACAAAAGCGAATCTTGCCCTTGACACGCGAACAGCGGCATAGTGAGCAGCAAAGAGCCACTCGTCTGCACTATACAAATCTGCTCAGTCACTATCGACCCACAGCCCACTATGATGGCCCTGTATCCATGATTGTCAGTACCGATGATTATCAACCCAATTTGTTTGCTCGCTGGCAGGCGTTGATACACGGCGAAATTCAGCAGTATCAAGTCCCGGGAAGTCGGCAGACCTATCTAGGGACGCATGTCCACATAACGGCAAGACAACTAAGAGATTGCCTGGATATTACATAAGCGATATTATACGAAGTCTTTATGATTAACTTATTTCAGCCAGCATTAGGACAAGCAGAACTAGATGCAGTGGCAGATGTCTTTGCCTCAAATTGGGTAGGCAAAGGACCAAAAACTGCGCTCTTTGAACAGCAATTTGCAGCGCACCTTGGTGTTGACGCCGCATTCATTCACAGCATCAGTTGCTGTACAGAGGGACTGTTCCAAGCCATGACGTTGTTGGATATTAAGGCTGGTGATGAAGTGATTCTGCCTTCCATCAGCTTTGTGGGCGCAGGCAATGCCATCGTTGCCAGTGGTGCGACACCCGTTTTTTGTGATGTAGACCCACATACCCTCAACCCAACCGCAGAGATGATTGCCGCACAAATGACACCAAAAACAAAAGCCGTGATGATATTGCACTATGGGGGTGTGCCCTGTGAGATGGATGCGATTTGCGCGCTGACACAACAGCACAACCTGGCCTTAATCGAGGACAGCGCCTGTAGTGTTGCCTCGACTTACCAAGGAAAAGCATGTGGCACAATGGGTGATGTGGGTGTGTGGTCCTTTGACGCCATGAAGATTTTGGTGACAGGGGATGGTGGCATGATCTACTGTCGCAGCGAAGAATTGGCACAGCGGGCAGAGGACCAATTGATGCTGGGTCTGCAAAGTAAGAGCGGGTTTTCCAATGATGTCGATAGCCGTTGGTGGGCATTTGAGGTTTCGGGTGCAGAGCGACGTGGCATCATGAATGATATCGCCTCTGCGATTGGGATTGAGCAGCTCAAAAAGTTACCGACCTTTATTGCGCAACGGCGACGGATTACAGCGATGTACAATGATGCTCTATCAAATGTTTCATGGGTGCGACGACCTCCGGCAATTCCTCCACACATGACAAGTTCTTACTATTTCTATTGGATTCAAACTGCACCAGATGTACGCGATGACTTGGCGCACTATCTACGTCAACACAATATCTACACATCATTTCGCTACTATCCGTTGCACCGCGTTCAATTTTATGAGAACGATGCACACCTCCCCCATACAGAGATTGCTGCCGACACAACGTTATGCCTCCCACTGCATCAAGCATTGACGGACAATGACATAGGCTATATTGTTGATCATGTAAAAAACTTTGGGCGACAGCAATGAATTATATATTTATTTTTGAAGGTGAATTTGGGTTTGAACTGCTCAACTGGCAAGGGGTTATCCGAAAGTTTGCCAAAACAATCGAACCCAACGACAAAATACTCTGCTGTAGTCGCGCCAATCTTTATCCACTCTATGAGATGGCCGACGAATTTATCGACATCTCCGATGTCCCGCTCTTCAAACGCAGCCGTGCCTCTATGTACCGTGCGATCTACACATCTGTGTGGGTGGGGCGTCGTCAACTCGTCTCCTATGGATTGCAGCAACTACTCAAACTTCAACTACGGCGATATATCACAAAAACGTCCAGCATTTTGCGCGAAGATGCGCACAATGTACCCTGCAAGTGGGTCTTTAGTTCACACTCCACAACCCTCAATGGTTGTGTTTTTGGGGCTGGTCAACATGAAATTGATATTTATGATTTGTTGGATGTCGACAATAATGACTATCGCCAAATTGAACCAGATTTGCAAATTCGCACGGCCGTAGAGGCCAAGTTGGGTTGGTCGCTGACACAGCCGTTTATCTTGATCCAAGGACGTAAACGGGACGCCAGCACGCAGCAACTTTCCCATGACGATATCCCACAGGATCAATTGATTACAACGTTGAGCGAACAGTTCAGAGTTGTCCTGCTCAACTTTGACACAGGCCGTTGGTTGGATAGCTACTCTGAATTTGCCGACTATCCCAACTGTGTGACCTACCCCTGTCGCTCTTTCCCAGAGCAAGCGTGTCTCATCCACTTTGCCAAATACTGTGTCTTTTTTACCGAGGGTGATTTTGGCAGCCATATCTATGTGCCACCCTTGATGGGGAAAGATGTCATTGCGATTGCACCCCGCAGTGTGTATGAAATTGGTAGTACACCACTGGCGCTGTGGAACCAACAAGTCTTTCAGTTTGGTGGGCAGATCATGCCCAAAGTGTCCGAAGCGGTGCTGCAATCCACAGAGACAGTACAGCGCTTTGTCACAGATTTAGGCCATTCGACAGAATAGTCTGCAAGATTATACAAATCTAAACACTGCCCTTTCCGGTCTTCCTGTCGATTTTCTTTTGATTCGATTATAATAGCAAGCGTTGATCGCAAATCAACCTATCTATCACTACGACTACTCAAAGGAGAGAATTGATATGAGTAAAGAACTACGCAGTCACGACTGGTTTGGACGCGGCGGTACACCGGGATTTATTCACCGCAGTTGGATGAAAAATCAGGGCTATCCCGACCATGAATTTGATGGACGACCCGTCATTGGCATCTGTAACACATGGTCCGAGTTGACCCCTTGCAATGGGCATTTTCGTATTCTGGCCGAGACCGTCAAGCGCGGTGTTTATGAGGCGGGTGGCTTCCCCTTGGAGTTTCCTGTGATGTCATTGGGCGAACCGATGATGCGCCCGACCACCATGCTCTATCGCAACCTTGCCAGCATGGATGTGGAGGAGACGTTGCGCGCCAACCCGATTGATGGTGTTGTGCTGCTCACAGGCTGTGACAAGACAACGCCTTCTACGCTGATGGGGGCGTCAAGTGTAGACTTACCCACCATTGTGCTGCCTGGTGGTCCGATGCTTAATGGTAAATTCCGAGGCCGTGACATTGGCTCAGGAACCGATGTGTGGAAATTTAGCGATGATTTCCGCACGGGTAAAATGACGTTGGAAGAATATCAGGAAGCCGAGGGCTGTATGTCGCGCAGCGATGGTCACTGTATGACAATGGGGACAGCATCCAGCATGGCCTGTATGGTTGAGTCGCTGGGGTTGACGCTATCGGGAGCCGCCGCCATCCCCGCACCAGATGCGCGTCGCAAACGCATCGGTCACATGACAGGCCAACGAATTGTCGAGATGGTGCAGGAAGACCTGAAACTATCTGACATCCTCACACGTAATGCAATTGAGAACGCCATCAAGGTCAACGCCGCTATCGGTGGGTCGAGCAACTTTATTGTCCATTTGCTGGCAATTGCCGGGCGTATCGGCACAGAGCTAACCTTGGATGATTTTGATGCACTGGGCAGTCATATGCCGATGTTGGTCAATCTGATGCCATCCGGTGACTACCTCATGGAAGACTTTTACTATGCAGGTGGGTTGCCCGCAGTCATCCAAGAGCTACAGGATGAATTGCATATGGAGGCCATCACGGTCACGGGCAAATCTCACGCTGAGAACACGGCCCGGGCCACCAGCTATAACCGCGATGTCATCGCCAGCATCGACAAGCCCTTCAAGGAGGCCGTCGGTATCGCTGTGCTGCGTGGTAATCTCTGTGAGCAGGGATCGATCATCAAGCCATCGGCAGCGACACCAGAACTGATGCAACATCGGGGTCCTGCTGTTGTCTTTGAGGATGTCGAGGATTATCATGAGCGCATTGACGACCCTGACCTGGAGGTTGATGCAAACTCTGTATTGGTCCTCAAAGGCATTGGTCCACGTGGCTATCCAGGGATGCCCGAAAATGGCAACATGGCCTTACCCAAGAAGATTCTGGAGCAGGGTGTTAACGACATGGTGCGCATTTCGGATGGCCGCATGAGCGGTACAGCCTTTGGCACAGTCGTCCTGCATACGGCACCAGAGTCGGCGGTTGGTGGCACATTGGCGTTGGTGCAAAATGGCGACATGATTGAGTTGGATGTGGCAAATCGACGCTTGCATTTGGATGTACCCGATGATGAATTGGCGCAACGACGGGCGGCATGGCAGCCACCTGTGCCATTGGCAGATCGCGGTTATATCAATCTGTATATCAACCATGTAACGCAGGCAGATACGGGGGCTGATTTGGATTTCTTGGTGGGCAAGTCGGGTAGTGAGGTTTCGCGCGACTCTCATATTTGATATGGATTGATTAGAACAGACTAGCGCAGACACAAGCACGTATAATGCCTTCTTGTGTCTGCTTTTTTAATTTGTATGTAGATAAAAATATGGTAAGAGGTAAATATGAGTATAGGTGTGGCAGTATCATCACAAGGATCTCTTGACGAAGCCGTACAATTAGTTGAGCAATTGTCACCAATGGATCAATTGCGACTAATTATGATTTTCATGCCGAAAGTTTCATTGCTATTTGAGCGGTTTAATCTTCAATTAACGCCGAAAACAGAAGAGTTAAACGAAAATGGTCATACTAAACAGAAATCTCTAAAGGGTGCGTTGTCACATTTAGGTACGGCACCATCATTTGAAGAAATCCAAGAGACTCGTCGCGAGATGTGGTCATCCCCCAGCAATGAAAACAATATAGATGACACTCTGTACGCAACGGGACAAACAGAAATACCAAAAAAGGAAGTTAGGAAAAGAAGAAGGTTAGAGGGGGCGGCTGCACACTTGAAACCAGTTCCTTCCTTTGAAGATATAAAAGAGATTCGACGTGAAATGTGGTCATCGATTGGAGATGAGCTATGAGTATTCATGCCGTCGCTGACACCCATGCTCTCATCTGGTATATTACGAACGATAAACGACTTTCAAACAAAGCACT
>JBCCFC010000260.1:0-12636 GCA_039029935.1 Chloroflexota bacterium | reverse complement strand
CTTTGCAAATCGTATTGCAGTACTTATGCTGCGTGATAGAAATTTTAGGGTGGAGTGGCGTCTATCTAATAAAGATATCGGTCAACTCAGCGACTACCTCTATGCCAACGAGCTGTTTGTCCAGTGTCTCAACTTGGCCTATGTGCGTGACCGCGATTCCATCATAGAACGACTTTTTTTGCCGCCAGCGTAACACAGGCATCCTGATACTGTTGGCTAAATATAAGTTGCCAATCATAGTGCCATTGACTATCCATTAAATACAAACATTGAACACAACGATGGAAGATAAACCTAGCTACTATGCACAGAAAATCTCAAAACCAATACATCACTTTAGATGATATGCGGAAGTTGGTTGGCCTCAGCGAACCACAGCTTTCACCGGATGGGCGGACCATTGCGTTGCTTGTCGCTCGTCCCAATTACGATGAAAACCGCCATGAAAAGACCTTGACACTTATTGAGATTGCAACACAAAAACAGTATGCCTTAACACACAATCGCCCTCATGTCTCATTCCCTCGTTGGTCGCCCAGCGGGGATGCTATCGCCTTTTTGGATAAAACAACGGAGCCAGATAGTAAACCTCAGCTTTTTGTGCTACCCATGCAGGGTGGTGAGGCGCAGTGTGTCACCCAAGCCGCCCAAGGTGTCAATACCTTTGAGTGGCATCCCAATGGGAAGACGATAGCCTTTGTGACAGCTGACGAGCCAGCGGTGCAAGAAGGTGAAGAGCGACACAACAAGTCGTTTGAAGTGGGCGACCACAATTACTTAGCAACATCTGCCCCGCAGCCAACACGCTTATGGATGGTTGCAGCCGATGGTAGCACACCTGCACAGCGATTGACCAGTGGCACGGAATGTGTTGCTACCTTCTCAGCACGTGATCAATCCACCTTTGTCTGGACGCCTGCTGGCGATGCACTGGTTTTTGTGAGCCAGACCAAACCACATACGGGCGAGGTGGGACGTAGTTCGCTCAAACTGGTTCATACCGAGACGGGCGAGATATCCACAATCATTGAGGGGCCATTGTGTCTGACATCTCCGTTATTTTCGCCAGACGGTCAACAGTTTGCCTATGCACGCCCGCATGACAACCAGCCCATGCTTTATACACCACATGGCATCTATATTCGTCCGACATCTGCGTTGATGGACAAAGACCATACTGATGTCTGCATCACCAACGCCATTGACCGCACATTTTATGGACAACTTTGGATGCCTGATAGCGAATCTGTGCTTGTGGATGGCTGCGACTGGACACGCGTTTCGCTTTGGGTACAGCCACTTGTGGGCGAACCAGAACGACTGCAGTTAGGGGGCATCCATCCTACGTTGGGTGAAATCAGTGTTGGGCAGGATGGCGCAATCGCCTTTATCGGCAGCAGACCGCAACAGCCCGATGAACTTTACTATTTGCCATCGTCAGACGCACCGCCCGAACAACTGACTCATTTTCATCAAGCCTTTGACGACATCGATTTTGGGCGGGTCGCGTCACTAAGGTGGCGCAGTGCTGGCTTTGAGGCAGATGGGGTGTTGATTTACCCACCAACGTTCAAAAAAGGGCGGACCTATCCAATGGTGTTGGTGGTTCATGGTGGCCCGATGAATGCATCAACAGAGGCATTCCATTTCTTAGGGCAGCTAATGGCCGCACAGGGCTGGCTGGTCTTTAGCCCCAACTATCGCGGCAGCAGCAATCTTGGCCGTGTTTATCAATCGGCAGTCATTAATGACGCGGGGGCGGGTCCAGGGGATGATGTCATGGCTGGACTGGCAGTCATAAATCGCCTGGGCGTTGTCGATAAAGAACAGATTGCAATATCAGGCTGGTCCTATGGCGGCTATATGACGGCTTGGCTCACCAGCCAATATGATGGTTGGCGAGCAGCCGTAGCAGGCGCACCGCTGACTGACTATATAGACAGCTACTGTCTAAGCGACATCAATGTCATCTTCGGTGGTGGGTTTCACCAATCACCCTATCACTCCACAAAGAGCTACAGCAACTGGCATGCGCAGTCACCTATTGCCCATGCGCACAAAATCACCACCCCAACACTCATTCTCTGTAACACAGGCGATTTACGGGTCCCGATTACCCAATCCTACCAACTGTATCATGCACTCAAGGACAACGGTGTCGAGACGCAGTTTATCGCCTACCCCATTTCAGGGCATTCACCACAGGACCCTGTGCATCAACGGGATCGCTATCGTCGTTGGGTTGAGTGGATTGAGAAGCATTTTGAGGCATAAAAGAGCTTTCAGCTAATCAGCCGTCAGCTTTCAGCCAGAACCTGCCTGTATCTCTTAGCTGATTTTATTCTTTCCTATCGATTCTTAAATCAACTGATGCTGACCATATCCACTTTGCGCTCTTTACAGGTGTCTCCAACTATGGCAAGCTCTCTGTTTTTCGGACCTCAACAACCTACTCATCGACCATGACACTATTCATGCAGAATATAAGATGTCCTGGCCTACTTCATGAATGACCAACGCACTTGCACAAATCGTTTTGACGATGCGGTTGACTATGATATGATGTCGAAATCATGAAAACGAAAGCACTCATTGGTGTCGATATCGGCACAACCAACATCAAAGCGGTTGCCTTTACCCCGAATGGGACCGAACTTGTCAAAGCATCGACCCCGACCTTGACCCACTATCCGCATCCCGGCTGGGCCTATTTTAATCCCAACGAAATTTGGGACGCCATCTGTCAGGTACTGCGCAAAGTGACAGCGACCTTGCCTGATCATGTTGAGCCAGCGGCTATTGCCTTTGCAAGTATGGCAGAGGCGGCGGTTCCGCTCAATGCGTCAGGGCAACCTGTGTTTGAGAGCATCGCGTGGTTTGACAACCGCACCGAGCCACAGACGCAGTGGTGGGCGGAGGCTATTGGTGAGGAGAAAACGGCGCAGATTACAGGTCTACCCGTCAAGCCCGTTTTTGGCATTCTCAAGCTGATGTGGATTCGTGACAATCATCCCGACACCTTTGCACAGATCACACGCTGGCTCAACATGGCCGATTATGGTGTGTTTCAACTGTGTGGTGCAGCGGCAACTGACTATTCGTTGGCCTCACGCATGTTGGTACTCGATCCCATGCAAAAGCAGTGGTCAGGGACATTGCTCGATGCGACCAATATTTCAGCCGATCTGCTGGGCGAATTGGTCCCCAGCAGCACGGTTCTTGGTCATGTCCATGCCTCCGCCGCGGATGCAACAGGCTTGCCCCAAGGGTTGCCTGTCTGTAGTGGTGGACATGACCATGTATGTGGCTCCTTTGCGCTGGGGTTAACGCAAACGGGTGATGTGTTGGATTCAATGGGCACGGCAGAGGGTATTGTGTTGATGATTGACAAACCCCGCTTAGGTACACATATCGCACAATTGGGGATTGCCCAAGGCGTTCACGTTGTCCCAGACCGCATCTACGCCATGAGTGGGTTGAGCTTTTCCGGTGGTTCGGTTGATTGGGTGCGCCAACTGTTGCTGAGTGAGTCCGAACTAGAGCCAGCAGAAGCCTTTGCGCAGATGATTGCCCTTGCGGAGGCCGTCCCCGCTGGTAGCGATGGCGTCTTCTTCTTACCGCATCTACGTCCCGCCAGCCCTTCCGCAGTGGATGAGACCGCTAGAGGTGCATTTGCCGGCTTAACCAGCGATGTCACCACTGGACACATGGTGCGCGCCGTGTTAGAGGGGCTTGCCTATGAATATCAACGTGTGGTGAATCGTCTGCTCAATGCCTTTGATGTCACCGATTACCAGCAGATTGCCACAGGTGGCGGCACACGCAATCCGCTGTGGATGTCGATCAAGGCTGACCTATCGGGCAGTACAATCAGCGTCCCACAAGTAAACGAAGCGGTCTGCCTTGGTGCGGCGGCACTGGCAGGTGTTGGTGCAGGCGTCTATGCCAGTTTTGAGGATGCTGGTCAACAGATTCAATACACAACACAGACGATTCCCAGCGATCCCGTGCGTCATCAATTTTATCGTACAAGGTATGAGTTCGTTTATGGGCAGTTGTATGATTCGCTAAAGGTGGTTAATCAGGCGATTAGTCAGTTATAGTTCATTCAGAAGAGTGGCTAATTTGTAATGGTAAACAACGTCTATGACGTTGTTTACACTCTATTTGACCATTACAAATCACACCAGATTAGTTCATATAGGAGTTGATTGTCCTCTTGTTTTGAGAGCGGCAACCCTAACACGAATAGATATATTATAGCACGGATGAGTATGGTGGGGAACCCGTTCGTCTTGTTATCTTGTTAAACACATGCTAAAAAACAGCATCTATCATTGATAAACCTGCTCCGGTTTCCCTAGACGGCCACCAACTCAATCTCACTTACGCGCACACAACGCGTCTCATGCTCATCCCCAACCTGCCTCATCTCTTGTGTCCCCGACGTACACACCTCTGTCGCAAATTGACAACGCGGATGGAAGCGACATCCAGAGGGCCATGCATTGGGCGGCGGGACCATGCCGTCAATCACAGGCAGTTTGCCTTGCTGACGACCATTATGGGGCAGCGTCTCCAGCAATGCTTTTGTGTATGGGTGTTGTGGCTGTGTAAAAACCTCACTGATGGGACCTGTCTCGACCACTTCACCCGCGTACATCACAGCCACGTTATCAGCAATTTCAGCAATCACACCCAAGTCGTGGGTGATAAAGACAATCGCCAGCCCCAACTGCGCCTGCAAATCGCGCAGAAGGTCGATGACCTGTCCCTGTACAGTGACATCGAGCGCGGTGGTTGGCTCGTCGGCAATGAGGACCTCTGGGTCGCAGGAAAGCGCACGAGCGATGCCCACACGCTGTGCCATACCGCCAGAGAATTGATGGGGATACTCATTCATGCGTCGTTCTGGGTCTGGCACTTGAACAACACGCAGCAACTCAGTCGCTTTTTCCCAAGCGTCGCTTTGGCTCAACCCCAAGTGCAGTTGGATTGG
The DNA here is from genome assembly GCA_039029935.1 of Chloroflexota bacterium. Lineage (GTDB taxonomy): Bacteria > Chloroflexota > Anaerolineae > Caldilineales > Caldilineaceae. The sequence goes on along the minus strand of JBCCFC010000260.1, from coordinate 7,637 downwards.
CTGAATCAACTGTTGCCCAACCGTCAGCGATGGATTGAGCGAGGCGATTGGCTCTTGGAAGATCATGGCGATCTCTTTGCCCCGTATCTTGTGCAGCTCACCCTCGGAAAGGTCCGTGACATCGTTCTCGTTGAGATAGATACGTCCACCTGTCACTTGACCCGGCGACGGCACAATGCCCATCGCTGCCATCACAGACATGCTTTTGCCTGAGCCAGATTCACCGACAATGCCCAACGTTTTGCCCGACTCTACAGCAAATGAAACATCATTGAGAATGGTGACTTCGCCACCAAGCGGTGTCGGGAAACGCACATCAATGTTTGCCAGCATCAACGCCGTATTTTCCACATTGTGCATTCCAAAATCACCCTGTAAATCGCCCTGAGAGCCACCGCTCTTTTCTGTTTTGAGCCTGCGCACTGTTGTCAATTGGTTGCTGCTGATGTCACGTCCCAGTGCATCGCGCAGCCCATCACCCAGAATGTTCCACGCCAACACTGTGAGGGCAATGGCAAGCCCGGGTGGGATCGAGAGGAAGGGGTTGCTGATCAATACGGCACGAGACTCGGCCAACATGCGCCCCCAGCTGGGTTCACTGAGCGGGACACCAACCCCCAAGAAGCTCAGTCCCGCCTCAATCAGAATGACCGCACCAAAGAGGAGCGATGTCTGGACAATCAGCGGTGGGGCGATGTTGGGCAAAATGTGTTTGAAGATAATTGTGTTGGTAGAGAGGCCACCGACCCGTGCCCCATCGACATAGAGTTCCTCACGTTCTGCTAGCACTACACCGCGTGCCAATCGCGCAAAGCGCGTCGATAGTACTATGCCAACCGCAATCATGGCGTTGAGCAGGCCGTTGCCCAGCACAGCAATGACGCCAAACGCAATCAAGATGCCAGGCAGCGAAAAGATGATATCCACTACCCACATCACTGCGCGATCAAAGCGTCCACCAATGAAGCCAGATAACATACCTATCGGCAGACCGAGAATGATGGCGATGGCAACACCAAGGAGCGATGCTTGCATAGAGATACGCGTACCATAAATCAAGCGTGAGTAGGCATCACGACCCAGATCATCTGTCCCAAACAGATGCGGCTCAGGATTCATGCATGTGATGACATCCTCGTTGGACATAAAGGAGGGTTGGCAGTATGTGCTGAAAAAGTCTGCTTCATCCTTGCTAAAGGGCATAAGTGGATCGCGAAAGATAGCGACGACGACGAGGAAGAGTAGAAAAAGTGCTGCTAGGATGGCAAGGTATTCTTTGCGAAAGCGTTGCCAAAACCGGCCAAAGTTTGATAATGATTTTTCTTGTGTTCTGACAGTTGTAGTTGTCATTAACTTACCCGCACCTTTGGATTCAGAAAGCCATAAAGGATATCAATAAACATATTTGCAAAGACGATAAAGGCAGCGACAATGATGACGCCACCTTGCACAAAAATCACATCCTGTTGTTGAACCGCAGTGGCAAGTTGTTTGCCCAACCCTGGCATGAAGAAGACATTTTCAACGATAAACGCCTGCCCAACGACAACGGCCAGTCGGAAACCAATGACAGTGACAACGGGAATCATGGCGTTCTTCAGCGCATGTTGCGACACAATCTGCCATCGCCCCAAGCCCATTGCCCGTTGTGCGCGGATGTAGGATGTCTGGAGAACGTTTGCCATCGAACTACGCATCTGCCGTGCAATCAGCGCCGCTGATGGAATGCCCAGCGCCAAACTTGCCAAGGTGATGCTGCGTAGCCACTCCAATGGATTCTCTGTAAAGGGCGTATAGCCAATCACCGGGAATATCTTGTAACGCACAGCCAGCAGAATCGCCAGCATCAGGGCTAACCAGAATGAAGGCATGGATACGCCAACAGATGCGCCGACGGTTGAGATGCGGTCAAGTAGACTACCGGGCTGCAATCCCGCAACAATGCCCAATAATAGACCCAGTGCAATGCCAACAATCATCCCACCCAAGACGATGGATGCGGTAACAGGCCATGACTCGCCGATTAAGGTTGTGACGGGTGCCATGAAGAATAGCGAACGGCCAAAATCGCCTTGAAGGGCGTTGCCAAGCCAATCAAGATATTGCACCACGAATGGCCGGTCTAATCCCATTTCAGCCTCTAACTCAGCGATAGCCTCTGGTGTTGCCCCCGCATCCAGAATAATCTCGGCAATGCTCCCCGGCATCAGCGAAACCATGCCAAATGCAAGGATCGAGATGACAAGGAGAAGCGGGATGGTGGTGAGGAATCTGGAAATGATCAATCGTACCATCGTTTATGGGACCTCCTAACTGCTTGATTTTCCCTTTTTAACATTGGTTCATATCAAGTAAAGATGCTCATTACTGGCGAATCGCCACTGGGGACGAACGTTTTTCGGGCTATCACCCAACGGCGCAGGTGGACAACCTGAGATACCTTCAGGGCTGTGCGCAGGCACAATCATTTGCCAAAGGCGACATCGTCGGTTTGCACACCTTGCTGATATGAGCGTAAAAGTTATGGTAAGTGATAGGTTTAAGCGTATTAAAGAAAACAAAGTGAAGATTTTTTACGATTCGTTTAGAATGGTAAGCAATATATTAAAACGCTTTCGGTAAAAATATCATAGCTATTTGTAATTGTCAAAACAATCAAGAAAAAAGGAAAAAATGAATGGGCATACACATGCTACACCTTGTCTGGTGCAGGATTCCCTGCTTCCTCAATTGCTCGCCGCACATTGACAAAGAACAACAACAATAAGCCAGCCGCAAAGAACACGGCCACTGATAGAATAGCGACCCGATAGCTGCCTGTCATCTGTAAGGCCAGCCCAAAAATCAATGGTCCCAGCCAGCTTGTCCCCCGTTCACTGATTTCATAGAGGCTAAAGTATTCGGCCTCTTGCCCTGGCGGAATCATCTGCGAGAAGAGTGAACGGCTAAGTGCTTGGCTGCCCCCTAGCACAATGGCGATGACGCCGCCTAGAATGAAAAACTGTGTCACATTCTGTAAAAAGGCATACGCATAGAAGACCACGCCAGTCCAGATAATCAAACTCACAATAATGGCTTGCTTGGTCCCCATCCGGCGCGCCAAATAGTTAAAGCCCAAGGCACCCCCAAAGGCGATAAACTGAATCATGAGTACCAACTGGACCAGCGATGCCGTTTCCATGCCCAGTTCTTGGCTCCCAAATTGCGATGACAGTGCGATGACGGTTTGGATGCCATCATTGTAGAGCAAATAGGCGGCAAGATAGAGCGCAGTGTGTGGATACTTGGGCAATTGGCGTAAGGTATGCCCCAATTGCTGGAACCCAACCGTCAGATAGTTTTTACCCGTAGGCAGGCTTGTGGCAGCACGTCGTTGTTTGAGGTTGATCAGCGGGATAATTGTAAAGATGCCCCACCAAACACCTGCGGATGCCAGTGAAATGCGGATAGCCAGCCCTGTTGAGACACCCATTGGCTCGGCCAAAAACTGCACAAAGACCAAGTTAAACGCCAGCAGGATGCCGCCGCCCAGATAGCCCAGCGCAAACCCTTGAGATGACACACGGTCGCGGTCATCGGGTGCGGCGATTTCTGGCAAAAAGGCGTTGTAAAAGACGATGGCTGCCCCAAAGCCAATATTGGCAATAAGAAAACAGGCTGCCCCCAAGAGATAGTTCTCCCCCTCTAAAAAGTAGAGGCAGATGGTGGCAAACACGCCAATATAGGCAAAGATGCCAAAGAGCTGTTTCTTAAGTTGTGAATAGTCGGCGATGGCGCCTAGTATCGGCAGAAATAAGACCTGTAATATCACAGATAGTGAAACAACATAGGGGAAGAATGAGTCTGCCAACACCTTAATGCCCAATGGATAGACATACCCGCCTGTTGTCTCGGCAGCAGCCTGTGTAATGAATGTAAGATATGGCCCCAAGAAGACGGTGACGACCGTTGTTGAAAAAGCCGAATTGGCCCAATCATACATACCCCAGCTAAATTGTTCTCGTTTTGTATAGCTATTCATAATTTTAGTTGAAGAGTTGAAGAGTTGAAGAGTTGAAAGGTGGAAAGGTGGAAGAGTGGAAGAGCGGAAGAGTGGAAGGGTTGATAAATTTGTTGACAACCCTTCCACCCTTCAGCCCTTCCACCTTTCAACCTTTCAACCTTTCAACCTTTTACGCTGGTACAGGAAAATTCTGTACGAGTGTTAATACTTCATTTCGTGTCTGTTCTTGTAGCGTCGTGTCAAATGGCTCCTTGGCGATGGCCGCGATCCATCGACCGATTTGCTCAAACTCGGCTTGCCCCATGCCACGAGTTGTGGCGGCAGGTGTACCCAGTCGGATACCACTTGTCACCAGTGCTGGCTTTGGATCAAAGGGAATCATGTTTTTGTTGCAATGGATGGCTGCATTATCCAGGGCCACCTCAACGGCTTTGCCCGTAATCTCATTGCCCTGACTATCTTCGCCGAGACTACCCAAATCAACCAGCATCAAATGATTGTCTGTGCCGCCGCTGACGACACGGACCCCTTCCCCTTGCAACGTTGTTGCCAAGGCTTTGGCATTGTCCAATACCCGTTGCTGATAGTCCTTGAACCCCGGCTGTAGTGCTTCACCAAAGCCTACCGCCTTGCCTGCAATCATATGCATCAACGGGCCACCCTGCATACCGGGGAAGACCGCACGGTCAATACGCTTGGCGTACTTTTGCCGACAGAGAATCATGCCACCTCGCGCAGCTCGTAATGTTTTATGGGTCGTTGTTGTCACAATATCACAATAGGGTACAGGGTCGGGGTGTAATCCCACCGCCACCAACCCCGCTACATGTGCCATGTCCATCATCAACAAGGCATCAACACTATCCGCAATTTCACGGAAACGCGGATAGTCAAAAACGCGTGGGTAGGCACTGGCCCCCGCCAAAATGAGCTTGGGCTTGTGTTCTATCGCCAACTGCTGCACTTGGTCATAGTCAATATATTCTGTGTCTTTGTCCAGCCCATAATGCACAAAGTTATATAGTTTGCCCGAACTGTTGAGATGAAAGCCATGACTTAAATGACCGCCTTGATCCAAGTTCAGTGCAAGCACAGTTTCCCCAGGTTTGAGCAGTGCCAAATAGACCGCTTCATTGGCCTGTGCGCCAGAGTGAGGCTGTACATTGGCATGGTCCGCACCAAAGAGTTCTAATGCTCGCTCAATTGCGATGCGTTCCGAGATATCCACATAGTGACAGCCACCATAGTAGCGTTTACCCGGATAGCCTTCCGCATATTTATTGGTCAGCACACTACCCATCGCCGCCAACACCGAGGCTGATACATAATTCTCGCTGGCGATTAGCTCAATGCCTTCATATTGCCGCTGGCGCTCAAGCTCGATGGCCTCATACATCTCTGGATCACTGGCTGCAAGTGCTTGACGAGGGTCTGTGACACGGGTCCATGCTTGAAAAGATGACTGACTGTTTGTCGAAACACCACTGGTTTCCATTGCTTTATTTTGCATTTCTGTCCTTGATTACTTATACTGCTGTAGCGATAGGGCTTTATACAAAACCATGCTTATCGCTAATATCATTATTTTGCATTTTGTGGCAAAATAACATGGTTAAACTATTTCGTCAATTCAGCTTATCAATTAAATTCTATGCTAGAGCCTGTTTCAGTTCAATTTATACCAGTTCAAGAAAAGCCAGTTGCGATTACATCAGCACAGTCTTTTCGTGAATATATCCAAAGCGATGCGCCAGATGCCCTGCTATTACGGCGACGCTATCAGGAGATTACGATTGCCCCCATTCATCAACAATTTTTGGGCAATTATCCTGAACAGTTGCATCTCGTCGTCATCATTGCTGAAGAATTCCCCGACACCATCAGCGTTCTCCCTATTTTGGCCCATCTCGCCAACATGTCCATGCGGTTAGAATTGGGCATCTATCGTGATAGCGATGATTTGGCGCAATTGGCTGAGTTGGTCCCATCCGATGAGTTTGATTTGAGTGGGGATTTAGATGAAATCGATTTACCCTTATTATTGATCTTTGATGAGGAATGGCAATATCAGGCAAACTGGGGCCCACGTCCCCAAGCAGCCGATGAGCAACTGGAACGATGGCTCGAAGCCAATCCACACTACGAAATTCTCACAGAAATGCACGCTGAGAATGGTAGCGTTGATGATAGCGAAGACATAGACCCAGAAATAGACCCAGAAAAGGACATACTTGAACTTGATGATGAAAGCAGTGTTAATCTGCTTAACGATGGTAGTATTGTTCGACCTGATCCATCTGATGAAGAGGCAGATGATGAAGAGGCAGATGATGAAGAGACAGATGAAGCAGAGACAGATGAAGCAGAGACAGATGAAGCAGAGACAGATGAAGCAGAGACAGATGAAGCAGAGATAGATGAAGCAGAGATAGGTGAAGCAGAGATAGGTGAAGCAGAGATAGGTGAAGCAGAGATAGATGGTGCAGGACCAGATGATATCACAGACGATGTTATCCCAAACAATGCTATCCCAGAGAGTGAACTCGAAACATTCTGGACGGAAAATGCGTTAGATGCTCATGAAACATATACACAACTGCTCTATCAACTTACTCACGAGATGCGCCTTTGGTATAATAGTGGCTTGAATCAGGCATGTATGGGCGAAGTTTGTCATGTGTTGTCGGAGCTAGTCGATGATGAAGAGTTTAATGCCGATGACTTGCCTGACCCATCACAATTTACATTTGATTATCAATCCGCTGGCTCACCACAAGATGCTGCACACATCAGTTTGTCGAGCGAGGACAGTGACAATAGCCTATGGCAATCAGGCAACCTAAGCACACCTCAGAGAACACGCAGACCCATATATGACACAAACTTTGAAGACGATTTAGACAGCTTACTCGATGGGTTGGGTGTTGGCGATCAGTCTAAGAATGAGGTTGACTCGATTGAGGATACGTTGAACGACGTACTCAAATCATTACCGATAGAAGATGTATTAAGCGATGTCGATACAACTCAGCCTGCTCCTAGACAGCCAGATACAGTCATAGAAGATGTGTTAAGCACTGCCGATGCGACTCAGCCTGCTCCTAGACAGCCTGATACCATGCCAGATACAGTCATAGAAGATGTGTTAAGCGTTGTCGATGCGACTCAGCCTGCTCCTAGACAGCCTGATACTAGACAGCCTGCTCCTATGCCAGATACAGTCCCTGATCACACACACTTGGATAGCAGACCGACACAGGACGATGAGACATCCGCTCATATGAGTACAGACATAGAGGTAGAGAAAGAATTACAACTTGAGCAACCCAAAGATGACCGAGTTGACTTGCTGACAGAACTAGATGATTTCGATGCGCTGGATATGGACGCATTGGTCAAAGATATAGACACCAACAGCTACACATAAATCACATAGAATAGATCAATTTGATCAATAGGGTATCTGCTTAATATTCTGAAGGAAATTATAGGCGTTTGATTGTTCAAACCCTCAATCCATTCTCTACTTGCTCAGCCACAGGTGGGCGTTGCTCTTCCGCTGATTGTCAAAACAGCACTGATTTGAAGAAGGCAATGTTCTGCCAAGTCGTGTTCAATGTCATGCCGCTTGGGG
>JBCCFC010000259.1:0-12639 GCA_039029935.1 Chloroflexota bacterium | reverse complement strand
TCGAGGTTAATTGTGGTAATCTATTGGAGATGAGATATGTGTATTCTTGCCGTCGCTGACACCCCGACGCTCATCTTATATATTACTATTTATAAACGACTGTCAAACGAGGCACTCTCTTTTCTTAAAAATATAGATGATTCAGGTAAACAAATTGCCATTTCAAGTATGACATTGGTTGAAATTGTTTATTTGGCAGAAAAGGACCGAATTAGCCAAGACCTGTTGGATTTCGTTGTTTCTTTTTTCGATGACATCGATAGTAGCTTAGTTGAAATCGTTATTAATAACCAAATAGCGCAAACGATGAAGCAAATCCCACGAGAACAAATTCCAGAGATGCCAGATCGAATTATTAGCGCAACCGCTCTCTATTTAGAAGTGCCATTGATTACCAATGATTTAAAAATCCGCAGTTCACTTGTACAAACTATCTGGTGACATAAAATTTTTTTTAGGAGCAATAAATGTCAAACTATACAATTCCAGCAACCAGTAAAACACCTGCCCTCATCATCTACCTGCTAGATGTCAGTGGGTCGATGAATCATGACTGTGGCAGCAAGACACGTATTGACGTGGTCACAGAGTCGCTGCAAAAGGTGGCCGTGCGCATGGTGCAACGTTCCACCAAGGGGACGATTGTCGCCCCTCGCTATCGCATTGCCATGTATGCCTATAGCAATGAAGTTGTTGACCTGCTTGGTGGGGTCAAAACGATTGATGAACTGGCAAACATGGGGGTGCCGCAATTGACGACACTCAACATGACCGATACGGCAGCAGCCTTTGCCGAGGCCGAGCGATTGCTAGAAGCAGAGTTACCCAACATTCAACACTGTCCCGCCCCGCTCGTCTGTCACATGACCGATGGCGAGTTCAACGGTGACGACCCTGCCCCGATTGCCAAACGCATTATGGAGATGGCCGTCCCTGATGGCAACGTGCTTGTCGAAAATATCTTTATCCGTTCAGGTATCCTCAAGAACACCAACGTGGAGGCGTGGCCGGGGATTTCCAGTGTCGATGAACTGTCTGACGAGTATGCCCAGGCTCTCTTTGAGATGTCATCACCCATGCCCGACAGCTATCACAGCGTGATGCAAGAATTTGGCTATGGACTTAATGCTGGCGTCAATATGTTCTTCCCCGGTGAAGAGCCAGACTTTGTAGAGCTAGGCTTTGCCATGTCTGGGGCCACACCAGTGACAGGCGGGTAGGCGACATTGGAAAGCGCAACACCATCACAGAATCGTTTCAGACTTCATGAAGGCGATGTCATCCGCGTTGACCAAGCCGCTGATGAGGTCTATGAACAATACACCAGTGTCTATGGCCCCATTCGCACCCTCTATCGCCGCTCGCATGAGAGTGCTGTGCATCAGGTCAAGGGTCAGGACTATCTGACGGTTGGGTGTATTAATGGAGGGATCGCCTTTGCGGTTTGTGATGGTGTTGGTCAATCCTTTTGTGGTGATCTTGCCGCCAAGTTTCTGGGCGATACGCTGATGGATAGCACGGATCTCCTGCTTTCCTCTATGCGGAGCGATGACCCGCCCACCGCTCTGACCAACTTTCTCAATCGCTTGGTGGCTGAGGCAGCGCAACGGACGGACGAGTTTGTCCTGCCTACGTCAACCCCGCCCCTGCTCAAACTGGCCTTGGAAGAGATGCGCACCTATGGCAGCGAAACCATGTTTGTCTATGGGCAGCTTGTGCCGCCGCTTGAAATTGTTGACAGTATCGGCAATGCCGGACATCAACTCTATCTTTGCTGGCTGGGGGATACAGAAGTTCAGGTGATTACCGATCATCACCCCATCCATCTCGATGCCACCTGGACGGTCCAAGAGCGCTGGTCTACGCGTCAGGGAGTACGTGGCGCAGACCATGTGCATTTCAGGCAGATTCCCCTAGAACAAGTCCAGCGTATTCTCGTCTATTCTGATGGCCTCGACAGCATTGCCAATCAACTTCACCAACTGGTCCAAGAGCCGGATACACTCCGGGTGCAGATTGCGGAGATCAGCCAATCACCAGACAGTGATGATATTTCATTGCTCGATATTGTCGTTGAACCATACAAACCACTACCTGCAAGCGTTCCAACAGAAGAAATTGTCATTCCAAAACCTGTCGAGCCTGTGCAAACTTCTTCTGTACAAACTTCGGCGCAGACAGCAGAACATCAACCTACGCAGAATCTTGTCCTGCACTATCTATCCATGACGCTGCTGGTCGTGCTGGCTGTGATCTGTGGCATCACCTTCTGGGTAGTCCATTGGCTATTGCTCGACTGGTTATTGCTCGATGGCACACTCTTGGAACTGTTACTCGCAAACGAGATTGAGACAATCGCTAGATATTATGTCAAAATTTGAACCAACAGCACACGATGAGCTGATGATAGAAACCCCATCAGGGATTACAACCTATCAGTTTGTTGCGCACCCAGCCGTCCCCTCAATGGCCTTTGGTCAAGAGGGCCGCAAAGCACAGGTCTATCAACTGCGCGCACCGGATGGACTGTATGCACTCAAAATTTTCAAAAAACCTTTTCGTTTGCCCCATCTGGTTCAAACCTGCGAAGCCTTGTCGCAGTTTAATCGCAAGGGCTTGGAGGTTTGCGACCGCATTTGTCTGACAGATACCACTGCACCTGCGTTGATTCAACAATATCCTGAACTCGAATATGCCATTCTAATGCCTTGGATGGAAGGAACAACGTGGTTTGATATCATCTATGCGCAATCCGCATTAGAACAAGAGACGGCTTTACAATTGGCGCATCAGACGGCCATCATTTTGGCAAATTTAGAAGCGGAGGGGCTTGCTCACTGTGATATTGCTGGGGCCAATGTCATGGTTGGGTTGCAGAAAAACGATGTCTCGTTGATTGATGTCGAGGACATGTTTGGTCCCGGATTGACGCTGACCGAAGGCTTTCCCCAAGGCACCGATGGCTATCATCATCTGGCAAGCCGCCAGCATGAACGGGGGCAGTGGTGTGCAGAGGGCGACCGTTTTGCGGGGGCGGTGTTGCTGGCCGAGATGGTGACATGGCATGATGAGGCTATTCAACGTGCTGCTGACGAAGAGCATTTCTTTGCGGATGGAGAGATGCAGGACTCTGATTGTGACAATTACAAGCTGATGGTTGAGGCGCTGACGGCGGTGTCTTCTGAACTGGCAGCGTTGTTTACGCAAGCATGGACATCCCAAACATTGGCCGATTGCCCCCCCTTGCAGGCATGGGTTGAGCAGCTTGCACCGCTTGTGCCAACCACTACAGCCAAGACCATCTACGATGCTGTCGATAACCCTGTCGTTGGTTGGGTTCCAATTGGTGCGACAGACACGACTATCGCCACGCCTCAAGCATCTGCCCTACCCAAATCAACACGAGTGCCAATGCTACAACTGCCCTTAACAGCGACCGTTGGGCAAGCCTATGAGATTGGCTGGACTGTGGTCGCAGATGCGACAGAATATGAACTACAAGTGGCCTATCACGCCATCAACGCCAGCAAAGGCGTCTTTACCAAAGTCTACCAAGGAGCCGATGTCGTATTTTCAACAAGCAATACGCTGGCAAAAGACTATTACTATCGTGTGCGCGCTCTCTTGGATTCGGGTCAAAAAGGCCATTGGAGCGCCGTCGAGGTGGTCTCCGTGCATCCCGATGACAGCATCCCTTCGCCCCAAGAGCGTCACCTGCCCACGTTAGCATCACCAACCTGGATAAATTATGAGTGGCATCAAGTGACAGATGCCCAGGCGTACACAATTGCTGTGGCGTTGGAATGGAATCGCACGCACTCAGAAGATCGATATGAGCTTGAGCATACCGACGTTGCAGGGTCTAGCGACGTGACTCACCGTTCCCACGCATTTTACAAGATGACCTTGCAAGAAGGGACGCATGAATTCCGAGTGCGGGTCGCCGATAAACATGGTCGGTACGGTCCTTGGGGCAGCGTGTTAACGGTCTATATCTATCATACGCGTCGGTTCTTCTGGCAACCCCGCGTCTATTCGGTGGAGATCAGCGAAGAATAACTGCCCAGAAGGTATCTCAGGTTGGCTACCTGAGTGCCGGCGACAGCCCGAAAATCGTGCCATCTATGTAGCAGCCCACCACTCACGTGCATCTGACCTGAAAGTATCTCAGGTTGGCTACCTGAGCGTCGGGCGACAGCCCGAAAAACGTTCCACCGATGTAGCGGCTTGCCACTCACATGCATCTGCCCAGAAAGTATCTCAGGTTGGCTACCTGAGCGTCGGGCGACAGCCCGAAAAAGTATCTCAGGTTGGCTACCTGAGTGTCGGGCGATAGCCCGAAAACCGTGCAACCTATGTAGTAGCCCGCCACTCACGTGCATCTTCCTGCAAAAGTTGATTAAAGGCGGCAGACTGCTCCAGATTGACAAGATGACCTGCACCTGCAATCACTGAAAAACGCGCATGTGGGACACGCTTGGCAACCATCTCCATCTTGTCAGGTGGCGCAAGTTTGTCATGCTCACCAGCGATAAAGCGGGTTGGAAAACGAAACGCCTCAAAGTTGATTTTGAAAGGTGGATTGAGAAAGCAGCGCAGGGCGGCAATATAGGTTGTGCGTGGGATTGCACTCATGGACGCAACCATTTCCATACGTGTGGCTGCGGTGCTGTTGGGTCCGCTGATAAAGCTGATAACGCTTTCGGCGATGTCCGCAGGTGTCTGTCCCGCTTCCATCGGGCGCAGACGTAGCTTGGTGAAGCGGTCAATCTCCTCATCGGACGCTTCGCTCATCCCCGTGCTGCCTGCACAACAGGTGAGGCTGGCAACCTGTTGTGGGTGAAGATGGGCAAAACAGGCGGCAAGCCAACTGCCATAGGAAAGGCCAACGAGATGGACTTGTTTGGTCTCAAATGCAGCCATTACGCGCTGAATATCCCGCATCTGCGCCTCAACCGTCACGGGTGCAGCACCCAATTCGCTGTCACCATAGCCACGAAAATCAAGTGCAACAGCATGGCATATGGACGCTAAAGCCGTGAGTTGGCCGCGCCAATTGCTACGCCCACCACCAATGCCGTGCAAAAACAGCACCAACTCCCCTTTGCCCGTACTATCAACAGCCAACATGGGCCTACCATCAATCACCTGCGTGTGAATCATCTTCATATCTCCCATTTTGATAGAAGTTGTCGCACCACCCTAAAGTTGCTCAACAATCGTTTCAAGTGTATCCAACCCCATGTTGAAGATCATTTCCGTGCCAGCAGCAACTTCATTTAAACGAGGCTGTTGGGCACAGATATCTGCCGCATACACGACCTCGCATCTCTCCCCCAGCGCAACCACTTGCAAAGAGCCAGTATAGGACTCAATCCCGTCAATACCCTCTATCGCAACATATTGATACCGCCGCGCCTCGTCATCAAACGCGGTTAACTGCTCACGGTAAATTGTGCCATCATCGACCCCCGCAAAGCAACGTACATCGTCTGCCTCACGCTTGCACCACGCCATTGCTGGATGCCAATCAGCGTAAAAGTCACGCAGGAAATGCCAGAGTGTTTCGGCTGAAATCGCATATGTACGTACACAAACAACATTTTTCATAAGAAAATATAAACCAGTATAGTATCACAGATTGGCTATCTGTGACGCAGGTAGCCAACCTACGATACTGTCCTTATAGTATCACAGATTGGTTATCTGTGACGCAGGTAGCCAACCTGCGATACTGTCCTTTGTTCTATCTGTATTCTACACTATCGCACAATCAACGGTAAATAAACTTGGCTATCTGTTGAATCATCCGGTTCCTCGATGCTGCTCGTATCCGTTTGTGACACATCCAATGTTCGCCATAGTTGGAAACGCTCTTCAAGTGTCAGCGAACTGGAAATTTCACCCTCCAGTTGTGCGGTAATGGCAGGAACCTGCTCTGGGAAAAAGGCACTGTAAGCCGTGTCGGTTGCCGAGCTGACCCAATACTCATTGCCACTCCAAATTTGACCACCACTCCAGATTTGACCACCACTCCAGATTTGACCACCACTCCAGATTTGCCCACCGCTCCAGATTTGCCCACCGCTCCAGATTTGCCCACCGCTCCAGATTTGACCACCACTCCAGATTTGACCACCACTCCAGATTTGCCCACCATTCCAAAAGTAGTCTTGTCCTTCGGGCAGAGGGTCGCGATTGTCATCGACCATGCGGAACCCATCCAACACATCGTCATAAATGATGGGACCGACATATTCTTCACCAGTGACCATCCCTTGGTTGGCTTCGCCCTGAAGACTTGTAAAGACGGCATCATTGGCCCAAATACGTCCCCGTCCTTGCTGATAGATGGGGAAAACCAACGCATCATTCTCATCAACGGCTGGTTGTGCCGTCATCATCAAACGGTATTTGACTTGATTTGGGGTGAGGGCTGGTGTCTGTTCAAGCATGAGCGCAACCACACCCGAAGCAACAGCGGTGGCGGGTGATGTGCCGGAGCCATGATAGGTGCTATCGCCGCGATAGAGACCGGGATAATCTCTGGCGAGACGGGCGTTTTGGTGTAGCTTCTGGAGGATATGTGCGCCCGGGGCCAGCACATCGGGTTTGACAAAGCCCGCCTCTGTGGGGCCTGAGGCGCTAAAGGGGGGAATATAATCATCGCCATGATAGTCTGGGGTGTAGTGATCGGTAAAGGCACCAACGGTGATGACAAAGGGATCATTGCCTGGCGTGGCAATGCTTATCGGATCAGGGCCTGTGTTGCCCGCCGCAACCACCACGACAATGCCAGCATCCCAGAGATGCTCGACCGCTAGATTCAGTGGATTCTCCCAATAGGGGCCTGTGACCGCACCGTTGATGGAGAGATTGGCAACATCAATGCCATAGATATGTTGGTTGTCGAGAATCCAGTTGAGGCCGTCGATAATCTGCGAGTAGGTCCCCACACCTTCATCATTGAGGACACGAACATCCACAATGGCTGCGCCTGGTGCCACGCTGCCTCCACCCGCATTGGCAATGACCCCGGCCATAAAGGTTCCATGCCCATGCTCATCGACTGGGGCAGGGTTGCCATCAATGGCATCATAGGCAGCGATGATGGGTTTCCCCAGTACACTGGCATCAATACCCGTATCCACAACGGCAACCGTCACCCCTGTGCCATCAATGCCTTGCTCATGGACAGGCAGAACGCCAGATGCAAGCAGATACTCTTGGGTATCCACCATCAGCCCTTCAAACCGTAGCTCATCCACAAACAACGCACGCTCGCCGTCTCCGCCACTGATCCAGATGGCAGCGTGGGTCGCCTGTTCGGGGGCAATGGTGGCTAACTGGACCTGTGCATAACCGTCTGTGGGGATTTCGCGCACAGATTTTGAGAGCAATAGACCAAATGCATCATAGTAGGATACATCTATGTGCAGGGGTTCTGTCTGCTGAAGTTCGGTCAGCGTTTGTGGGACTTGGTTGCCCCAAAATGTCAACAGATAACGAGCACCCGCAACAACCGACGGATAGAGCGAGATAGCAGCGACGCCATCGACCAAGAGCGCATTGGCACTGCTATGTGCATTGCTCGAAAGCGACACACCCTCCACATCGCCCGAAATGACCCAATCCTCAAAGCCCTGCTCAAACCCGGTTTCAAAGATGACTTCGGTGGTGTCCACTGGCCCTTGCGCAATCTCTTGGGCATATTCAATCACCAATCTGGGGGCATTGTCCGAGGGGCCATCATAGGTTTGGGCAAGGGTATTGCCATACCCAACACCGTCGACGATAAAGGCCATGTCGTTGCCACTCTGCCACCCCGAACGATTGACAATTTCCTGGACAACGGACGCCAGATTCTCTGTTTGCCATGTGGTGCCGCCAATATGCCAGAGGGTTGTTTTGGCATTGGTGCGTGGACGATTATAGAGATTGTTCATCGCGGCAGTAAAAGGGGGGGCGTCGTCAACGGCATTCCCAGAAAATGTCAGCCATAGCTTATGCAATTCTGGGCCAACAGGGACACCCGTGAACTCAATGTAGGCATTTTGGATGATAGCCCCTTGCGGAATCACAATATGCTGAAACCGTAGCCCAAATAGATTGATGTGGTCAAAAATGAGGAGCGTATCATCCAGCGACATTGCACCCGTTATGATATCTTCCATCACATCATCATCGGCATTCTGAATCTTACGCAGGAATGTTTGCGTCACCGTGGTTGCATTGGCGGGTATCTCATACTCAACGACCAACAGCGGGGCGGCATCGGGATCGCCCTCGAAAGATTCGGCGGAGCGGGTGCTATGATTGGTATAGGACAATGTTTCGGCGGCATAGTGGGTGGCAAAGAGCGCGATTGGGTTGCCCGCAGCCCATTGGGGTTGGCTGATAATTTCTTGGATGATGGAGGCAATATTGGGTGTCTGATAGTCTGTGCCCGTATTCCATGAAGACACATTTAACCAGTCAATCCGTGAGTTGGTCCATGTCCGTGCCGATAGATTGCGTGTTGTACTGCTAAAAGGGGAGGCTGCGGCGGTTGCTTCACCATGAACGCTCATCGCTGTGGTTGTCAGGTGATTTGCCGCCCCCGCAAAGGTGATGTAGGCATTGGTGACAACGGCACTGGGGGGGAGCATCACATTTTGGAATCGAAGCCCGATAACGGTGTTGCTGCCGCTTTCGCTCACGAGACTTAAATTGTTCCCATCTGCGTATACGGAACCACCTGACACAAGTTCTCGCGCATCATCGTTGCCATCCGTGAGCCGTACCGTGATTCGATGGGTCGTTGCTGTGGATAGCGGGGATGTGGCTGGTGTCTGTACAGTCTTAGGCACATCTACACCAGCCGCTGTTGTCACCACATGGTCGGTCGAGATATAGTGTACATCAGGATGGTGTGCCAGTGTCGAAATAGCTACACCCGATAACTCCGCAGCAAAACCGTTGATAATCGGCAATGCCTTGGTGACAATCCCCCCGGCTTGCGTGATAGCATTGACCATGCTATTGTCAGACATGATATTCGATTGCGCGACTTGTCGAATGATCACTGCATAGGTTGCATCTGGTGCTTGTTGAATGGCGTCTTGTAACGAGTGTTCAATGGTTGCCGTCACTTCATGCTGAACAGGCTGTGCATGTTGAGGTGCAAACACAGGCATAGCGGTTTGACATGCAACCAATAGTGCAAGTATGGTGACAAAGCAAATATACCCAAAGTGTCGTTGATATTTTTGCACTGAATTGTCTCCTTTATGATATGACAAAAAATATTTATATAGTTTCTCTATAATGCAGCAAAAATATTTTACAGTATACTTTATCTAAGGAAACTGTCAATTCCCTGTCATTCGTGGATCGTATTTCAATTCATGCCCAGATTAAGAAAAAGCGCCTACCGAATCGCGCGCAGAGGGTTCCCGCCCTTCGGCGCGGCGGGCGTCCCCACATCATCACACCGTCACATGTCTTCGAGCTATCGCTCGACCCTCGGGCAGGATGCCCAAGCCACGATACGCCCCATCTCCCCATCTCCCCATCTCCCTATCTCCCCGTCTCCGCCAGTCGTTCCATCAACAACAAAATCTCCGCCGCATCGTCAGGGTCCAACGCCATATCATCCGCCAATGCCCCATCTCGCGACCCCGCCACAATCGCCTGCAATTTGTCGATGAGCGGATGCCGCTCTGTAGGGACATCTGGGCTGCTTTTTACTTCGGTTAACACCTGCCCCATCTCATCCATCTGCCCCGCCTGCAATGCTGACAAAACCTGCTCACACAACCGACCGCCACCAAACTGCGCATAGCCCCCATCGCGTCGATAGGCGAGATAGGCCGACCGTGCCTGCTGCCATGCCGCCTGCGCCGCCCCCGTGTTGCCCACCGCCGTCTCAATGCCGTGCAGGATGGCCCATGTTTTCCACGGCTCTGCCACATGACCAAAGCGTTGCTTACATTCAATCGCTCGTATGATTTCGGTGCGCGCTTCATCATAGCGGTGTAGCTTGACCAGTGTGTTGGCGATGTTACTACGGTCAAGACCCTCACCCCGTAAATTTTGCAAGGCCACATCAATCTCAGCCGCCTGCCGATAGTAGACCACCGCCTCTTCCAACCGCCCCATGTTGTCGTATAGGTTTCCCAACTCGTTCAAACTGTGGGCCTGCCCTGCGAGATTGTTGCTCTGCACATCAATTGACAGTGCCTGCCGGTAGGCATCCTCGGCCTCGAAATAGGCGTTGCGCTCAGAATGGACCATGCCGATTCGATGCCAAGCGGTCGCCAACATCTGCGGTTCGCCCAATGCCTCAAACTGTGTGCGTGCTTGCGCATAGATTGCCAGAGCCTCGTCATAGCGTTGTTGCAACATGTGCACCGTGCCCAGTTGGAATTGTCCGGTGGCAACCTGTCGCCCATCATCCAGTTGTTTTGCCAATTCAATATTGCGTTCATAGGCCGTCGCCGCTGCCTCTAGCTGCCCCAGGTCCCGCAAGCAATTGGCCTGTTCGGCGATGGTGGCGGCTACCATGCCTGATGCATTGCGCGCCGTATCACGGACGCCTGTCTCGGCGATGCGCTCAAAGCGACTCTGTGCCTCTTGGAACAGGGGCAAGGCGGCACTGGCCTGTCCACCCATGCGCAGGACACGCCCCAACAGCCAATAGGCATATGCAATGTTATAATCCGCTCCAGTATAGGCATCCTCACCCGCAGACACCGCCCGTTCTTGCAGGGTAACGGCGGCTTGGTAGGCGGTGAGGGCATCGCCCCTTTGCAGCAGTCGCTCGACAGTTTGCGCTTGGCTCTGAAATTGGGCTGTACTCCAGGCCCCCACCTGAGTTGACGCCAACTCACGCACGGCGACAGCATGAGCCAATGCCTGTGGTCGCCCCAAGTTTTGGAGCAGTTGCTCAATCGGCCCAGCCACTGATGTGACCTGTTCAGGTGAAAGCGTGGGCTTCTTTGCCTCCAACATCGTCGTCATCCAGTCGAGCAGGGCGCGCAGGTTGGGCAGTTCGAGCAGCGTCAGGGTGGCCTGTAGCTTCGTGTCTTGATTTTGTTGCTGCAATAAAAAGCCCACCAACTGCATCATGGCCTCGGCCCAGCGTTGACGCAACGGGGCAAGCTCTGCTGCGGTCATCCCCTGTTGCCAATAGGCGGGGAGCGCAGGGTCAAGGTGTAGATAGCCCCGCCCTCTGTCCTCGGCCACACCGACTTCAATCAGGGCTAATGCGATTTGCTGTACCTCATCGTCATCGACCTCCATGACGCTTTTCAAAATGTGCAGTTGCCCACCACCATGCACAACCGCCAACCGCTTCACCGTCTCCTGCATCGCTACAGGCAAGCGTCGCAACGACAGCTCCACACTGGCAAACAATGAATTCTCACGCTCCCCCGGATGCTTGGCCTCCAAGTCAACCATGATGCGCTGGATGTTCGCGGTGGTAGCGGGGATGCCTCACTCTGAATCATACTGGGCGATTTCACGCGCCAGCAGTACCAAGGCACGTGCATGGCAACCAACGGCATCGACCAATTCACGCACGGCTTGGGGTGTATTGCCAGCATCGCTACTCTTGGGTCGCCACCCCTGTCCCCGCATCACGTTTTCCACCAGTTTGATGGCATCGGGTGGCCGCAATGCGCCCAATTCGACACGGCGGCTGGCATGGTTGAAGGGAGCGGGTAACCATTCACGGCTGGTGAAAAGGATGCGTGTGTTGGGGTCAGCGTCGAGGAGTGCTGTGCAGAGAGTGAGGATGTCGTTGAGGGCAGTGTTGGTCAGGTGATTCGTACCGTCATCCGTTGGCAACGGCAACACACTCTCCATATTATCCAACACAATCACCGTCGGCGTATCGCGCAACGCCCGCACCACAGGTTGCAACGCCTTCGCCATGTCACTGCCATAAAGGGCCACCGTGTAGTCGTCCCCCGGCAACAACTGCTGCTCAATACGGTCCAACACCCCCATGTCATAGCTGTATTCTTCAAGGCTGACAAAGGCAACACGGTCAAAGCGACCCGTCTGCACCAGCCAGCGCGCACACTCCGCTGCCAACGTGGTCTTGCCCGCACCACCTGTGCCACGAATCACGACATAGTTTTGGGATGTTTCCCCTTGCAGATGTAGCAACCGTTCGACGGCCAGCAGTTCACGGCTACGCCCCACAAAATCATGGTCCGGTCGTTCGGGTACATCGCCTAGAGCCAGCTTACGCCCCTGTGCTTGCAGATGCCGCACCCGCTCTGGCAGTAGCCGCGTAAACAACTGCGGGTCAATCTGCTCCTGATAAAGCACTGGCACAAACCAATCTTGCAGCCGCAACTCACCACCACCGATGAGATGACCACGCCATGAGTCATCCATCAACACGCGTTGCCCCGCCAACATCGCCATGCCTACGGTACTGCCCCCGGCCAATGCGCGGTAAAAGGCAATACCAGTGAAAGAACGTTAGGTCTGTTCGTTTCAACCTGCTTTAGGGTGAAACGAACAGACCTAACGTTCTTTCACTGGTATTGCCTTTTACCGCGCATTGGCCGGGGGCAGTACCGTAGGCATGGCGATGTTGGCGGGGCAACGCGTGTTGATGGATGACTCATGGCGTGGTCATCT
>JBCCFC010000258.1:0-12641 GCA_039029935.1 Chloroflexota bacterium | reverse complement strand
ACGGAATGAAATGAAGTGTTCACCCTCCTGTAACCCCAGTTACAGTGAGTTAAGGCAAAAACTTAACTCACTGTAACTGGTTTATACTTTCCTATTCAATAAGGTAAGGCTATTCCGTTTTCTCACATTGAACAAAAAAGTAAAAGCTGATAAGATAGTCAATTCAACCAGTTGAATGAGCAGAAGAGGTGACTATGGGACGAAAAACCCAATATAAATTTCACGGGGGTAAGCATCGCTTTGAGGTGATGGCGATGTTTGTCAACGAATATTTTGGCAATCAAATCAGATATATCGCCGATGTAGCGGGTGGACAAGGAATGCTCTCTAAGCTCCTCAACAAACGCTACAACTATGAGTCGGAAGTCATCGACCCGCATGGCTGGCGTATCAAGGGTGTGCCGGGACATGCTGAGGAGTTCGACCCTTCGTCGGCGGGATACTATGACCTTGTAGTGGGGCTACATCCGGATCAGGCGACGCGCGCCATCGCTGAAGCCGCCCATACAAAGCCATCCATCATCGTACCCTGTTGCAACTTTTGGTCTGAGGAAAAATTGGGGCGGGATGAGTTGGTGGAAGCGATTGAGGCGTATTATGATGAGCAGTCCATTGTGTTCCAGCGCATTGTCTTTCCATTTCAGGGACCAAAGAATCTGGGGATTTTGTCGTTTCCAGATGCCGGGTGGGATTTGGAGGTTGAGCCGATATTGGCAGATATCAAGGACAGTCTGAATTTGTAGAGGACGGTTTATGGCTAACACAAAAAGTGAGACTTTTGGTGACTATGATTTAGCAAGAGCGTTGGATTTTCTAGGACTATTTCCACATGTCAAATGGGATATCGATGCACCTGCGATCCCTGCCAGCGAAAATCTCAAAGACAACCTAAAACGGGCAGAACGTCAGGTGACTATTGGGTCCAACGAATGGGAACAACGCCTGTTTATGGAATTAATCTTTCTTGAAGCACTGGAGAACCACGATCTCCGCATGTGGCAGGAGAAGCAGGTGGATGCAGGGAAAGCTCCCTTCCGAGGGAAGGCCGATTTTGTATTTACACAGTACCAAGTCAGCTTCAAGTTGCCCTATATCATTTTATGTGAAGCCAAAAAAGACGACTTTGAACAGGGTTGGGGGCAATGTTTGATGGCGGCAAAAGCGTCGCACATGCTCAACTTGCAACAAGGACATAATTTTGACGTGCATGGCATTGTCAGTAGTGGCCGAGTTTGGGAGTTTGGCAAATATACAACAAACAACCAATTCTACAAGACAGATTCCTATTCGATCCTGCAGCTAGATACACTCTTAGGTGTGTTGGACCAGATATTTACAGATTGCGAAGCGAATGTATAGCATTTAAGCTTGTCAGCTTGTCAGGCTGAAGTGCTAACTAGCTGAAATGCTGAAGTGCTGACTAGCTGAAATGCTGACCCGCTGACCCGCTGACCCGCTGACCCGCTGACTCGCTCATTAAAAAAGTTCATACGGAGAAAATTAATCATGAAAACCATTACACTAACACAAGAACAGATCGACTTTTATCACCGTGAGGGCTACCTGACGCTCCCAGCCATCACCACAGCAGATGAAATCACCAAAATCCGCGATATCTATGATCGATTGTTTGCCGAGCGCGCTGGCCGCGCCGAGGGTAATCAATTTGATCTTGCGGGGGCAGATGCGGAAGATGAACGGGCGACCTTGCCACAAATTTTGGGGCCATCGCGCTATGCACCGGAACTAA
The DNA here is from genome assembly GCA_039029935.1 of Chloroflexota bacterium. Lineage (GTDB taxonomy): Bacteria > Chloroflexota > Anaerolineae > Caldilineales > Caldilineaceae. The sequence goes on along the minus strand of JBCCFC010000258.1, from coordinate 10,891 downwards.
ATGAATTTGTGTTCAAGGCCAATGCCCATGCCATCGCCGAACAATTACTGGGCGGTGAGTGCAGCGGTGGCGACCATGCCATCCTCAAGCCCGCACGTTATGGCGCATCCACGCCTTGGCATCAGGATGAAGCCTATTGGAACCCTGATCTAAACTACAGCTCGTTGAGCATTTGGATGCCGCTACAGGATGCGACTGTCGAGAGTGGCTGTATGCAATTTGTGCCACAAAGCCATCTAGGTGAGGTCAGGCCACATCATCCCATCAACAATGATCCACGCGTGCATGGGCTGGAGGTGGATGAACTCAATCAGGATGAGGCTATGGCCTGTCCTATTCCGGCTGGCGGTGTCACCATTCATCATTGCCGGACACTGCACTATGCGGGACCCAACTCGACCGATGAGCCACGCCGAGCGTATATCCAGGTCTTTGGTATGCCAACATCCATGCGCGATGAAGCGGATAAACGTGATTTCTATTGGCAGCGGGTGCAGCAGACTGCACGTGCTGCACGAGCCAAAGCCGCGCAAGAATCTCAGGAAAGTACGATGATGTAACCTTCATGAGCTTCAAAACACGATTCAAAACAAGACAGTCATCAATCACAACCGCTCTCGCAGGATATCTCCCGACGTCAATCTCTAGGTCATTCACGAAGTCATTCTCTAGTGGGATGCTCGCACCGCTGACCTTCCCCAACTACCGCCGCATGTTGGGCAGCAACTCGCTCTGGTGGGCGTCGCTCTATATGGAAACCCTGGCAATGGGCTGGTTGACACTAGAACTCACCAACTCGGCATGGCTGGTGTCCGTGGTCGCCTTTTACCGCAGCATCCCCCTCTTTCTCTTTGGCTTTCTGGCTGGCCCTATCATTGACCGTCTGGGTCGGCGACAGGCCATTGTCGTTGCGACAACGCTCGATTTAACCACATTCTCTGCCATTGGCATGCTACTGTGGTTGGACCGCGTGGAACTTTGGCATCTATATATCATCGCCTTTGTCATTGGCAGCGTTTGGGCCGTCAGTTGGCCTGCGCGACGTGGTGTTCTGCCTGACCTTGTGGGTAAAGAGCGCACGGTGGATGTGTTGCTGGTGGAGCGTTTTGGTCAAGGGGCAGCCAAAATTGTAGCCCCGGCATTGGCAGGTGTGCTTGTTGCTGTGTATGGGACGTTGGGCTGTTTTATGGTGATTGTCTTGGTTCAACTGGTTAACCTGTATGCCGTCTGGAGCGTACAGAAACAAGAAACCGTGACCAGCACACCGGATAAGCACCCATCCGATGCTGCTACGCTATCATTTATTCAACAAATCACAGAGGGGTTTACCTATGTCCGCCGTGAACCGCTGATGTTGGGCATTATACTGACAACCGTGACAATGAACCTATTCGTCATGCCCTATACGACGCTGTTGCCTGTTTTTGCGCGCGATGTCCTCAACCAAGATTCAGTTGGCTTGGGCTGGCTCAGTGCTTCATTGGGCATCGGGACCTATGTCGGGCTGTTGATGCTCAATGTCTGGCGGCAAGCGCAGGGGCGATACACCAATCATGGATCCATCTTTCTCATCGGCACAGCCTTTATGGGCTTTGCCATTATGGCCTTTGCCCTTTCACCCATCTTCTGGCTTTCATGGCTTGCATTAGCGGCAGCGGCTATGGGGCAAAACTGTTTTGCACTCATGCAAAATAGCATTATCATGTTGTCTACCGATGATGAAATGCGCAACCGCATGATGGGCATTGTGGTCATCTGTATTGGCATGGGACCCTTTGGCAAACTCTTTGTCGGCGCATTGGCCGAAGCATACGGTGCACCATTTGCAGTCGCATCAACCTCGATAACAGGGCTATTACTCCTCTCCTTGATTGCCATCAACACGCCCAAACTCAGACGAGTCTAACCTTTTCATCACATGAACAGACACACCATACAACAATCAATCTTAAACGTGTTCACCAATGGATTCTTCTCACCCTTGTCCATCGCCAACTATCGGCGTCTCCTGACAAGCAACTCACTCTGGTCGGCATCCTTTTATATGGAAAATCTGGCTATGGGCTGGATGGTGCTGGAGTTGACCGATTCCGCCCTTATGGTCTCCTTCATTGACTTTTTTCGTCGTCTCCCCTTCTTGGCATTGGGCTTTCTGGCGGGACCCATTATCGACCGTTTGGGTAGATATCACACAATTATCTATACCACAATCCTTGATATATGTTTCTACAGTTTACTGGCGGGATTAATCTGGTCACAGCGTGTTGAACTGTGGCACATCTATACCATTACCTTTATTGTTGGTAGTCTGTGGGGGACGAGCTGGCCTGCACGTCGTGGCCTGATGCCTGATATTGTGGGCAAAGAGCGCACCGTCGATGTACTTGCGATTGACAGAGGAGGGCAAGGTTCCGCTCAGATTGTGGGGCCAGCCCTCGCTGGTATTGTTGTGGCAAGTTACGGGATTACTGGCTGTTTTATTGTTCTCATAGCGGTTCATTTGATTAATTTTAGTGCCCTATTGACAATAAGATTGTCACCGACTGAGCAACCACCGACTGAGCAACCACCGACAGATGCAACCAAGGAACACGAAGAGAAACCTGCAGGAGAGTCGCCTATCCAACAAATTTGGGCAGGGCTGGCCTATGCACGACATCATCCGATTGTGATTGGTATTTTTCTATTCACACTAGTTGCCAATATGCTGATTTATCCAGTGCAAACACTGTTGCCCGTTTTTGCACGCGATGTCCTCAATCAAGGCCCCGTCGGGCTGGGATGGTTGGGGGCGGCAATGGGCATCGGCACATTTGTTGGGCTATTCGTCGTAACGTTATGGCGGCGGCATGGGGGAAGATTTGGCAATGATGGGTCCGTATTTATGTTTGGAACCATGTTCTACTGCATCGCATTGTTTGTCTTTGCCCTCTCGCCCTATTACTGGCTCTCATGGTCGGTCATGGTGATAGCGGGCATCGGGCATATGTCCCTTGGTCTACTGGGCGTAGGGATGATGATGGTCATGGTTGAGGATGAGATGCGCAACCGCATGATGGGGTTGTTGGTGCTTGCCATCGGCATTGGACCCTTTGGTCGCTTAATGGCAGGATTTCTAGCCGAGCTCTATGGCGCGCCCTTCACCTTAGCCATGACGACCAGTATCGCGTTGGTTCTTGTCGTGTTGATTTCTGTCATGATACCGCAGTTACGTCGGATGTAGGTAGCTTATTTGTGGCATAGGAAAGCACAAAAATCGACCCTGATATATGACCCAATCTACTCTGAAAGCTGACAAGCTGACGGCTGATTAGCTGATTAGCTGATTAGCTGATTAGCTGATTAGCTAACAAGCTGACGGCTGACAAGCTTTTTATCACACAGGAAAGTGAAGTTTTACCATGCGTTACCAAACAATCCAAGCCTCCATCAGAAACGCCTTTACCGATGGCTTCTTCTCACCATTGTCCATCGACAACTATCGGCGCATCCTGAGCAGTAACTCGCTCTGGTGGGCAACCTTTTATATGGAACACATCGCCGTGGGCTGGATGGTACTAGAATTGACCGATTCCGCCCTGATGCTCTCTTTTGTTGAGTTTTTCCGCCGGTTGCCTTTCTTGATTTTAGGCTTTCTGGCTGGCCCCATTATGGACCGTGTAGGCAGATATCAATCCATCGTTTTTACCTCCATAGCCGACATCTGTCTCTATATGCTATTGGCCATGTTAATCTGGTCGGAGAGCCTTGAACTCTGGCACATCTATGTGATTACCTTCATCATTGGCTGTTTGTGGGGAACCAGTTGGCCTGCTCGTCGTGGCATTCTGCCTGATATCGTGGGCAAAGAGCGCACGGTCGATGTCCTTGCGCTTGACAGAGGTGGGCAAGGAACAGCCAGAATTGTGGGGCCAGCCTTGGCAGGTGTCGTCGTGGCAACCTACGGTGTCATCGGGTGCTTTGTTGTCATCATAGCGGCTCAAGTACTCAATTTAGGTGCGCTATGGGGAATGAGATTGTCTCCAACAGCACAATCATCCCCAGAGACATCTCCAGAGACATCTCTAGAGTCATCCAAAGAGAATGATGAGCAACCTATCCAGGAGTCTCCTATCCAACAAATTCGGGCAGGGCTGGCCTATGCACGACACCACCCCATCGTAATAGGTATTTTGCTATCAACACTGGTCGCCAATCTGCTGATTTTTCCCTTTCAAACATTGTTGCCCGTTTTTGCACGCGATGTTCTCAACCAAGGTCCCGTCGGTCTTGGATGGCTGGGGGCGGCACCGGGCATCGGTACATTTTTAGGACTATTGGTGGTAACGTTATGGCGACGACATGGGGGAAGATATGGCAACAATGGGTCCGTGTTTATCTTTGGCACCATGTTTTTCTGCATTACGCTGTTTGCCTTTGCCATCTCGCCTATTTACTGGATGTCATGGTCAGCATTGGCGATATCAGGTATCGGGCAGGTGTCTTTTGCTCTACTTCAAGTGGGGATGATGATGCTGGTCGTCGAGGATGAGATGCGTAACCGCATGATGGGGTTACTCGTGCTTGCCATCGGTATTGGTCCCTTTGGCCGATTGATGGTTGGGTTTCTGGCCGAGCTATACGGTGCACCCTTCACCGTCGCCATGACGTCTAGCGTGGGATTGGTGACGATGGTGTTGATTGCAATTTTGATACCAAAGCTAAGACGAGTGTAGATGTCCTATTTCAATAAAAAAAAGTTTGTCAGCACTTCAGCATCTCAGCACTTCAGCCTAATCGCTGACAAGCTGACAAGCTGTTTCCTATCCAAGGACAAAGGACAGTATCGCAGGTTGGCTACCTGCGTCACAGATAACCAATCTGTGATAAGGACAGTATCGCAGGTTGGCTACCTGCGTCACAGATAACCAATCTGTGATACTGATTTATAAAAGAAAGTCATTTAAGATGAGTACAAAAACGGCACAATCTTCGTTACCAACATCCTTATTCACATCAATCGCGACATCATTTGCGGGTGGACTCTTCACCCCCTTGACTGTCCCGAACTACCGACGCCTTTTCAGCAGCAATTCACTCTGGTGGACTTCTGTGTTTATGGAACACTTGGCAATGGGGTGGATGGTGTTGGAGTTAACCAACTCTGCCTGGTTGGTGTCAATGGTTGGCTTCTTTCGCAGCCTGCCACTTTTCCTCTTTGGATTTCTCGCTGGCCCCATCAATGATTATGTGGGGAGACGAAAAATTCTTGTCATCACCAGTGCCATTGACCTCTGCTCTTTTATCCTGTTAACCCTGCTTGTGTGGTGGGGTATCCTCGACACTTGGCAGCTTTATATCATCGCTTTCGTACTGGGCTGTATGTGGGGCATGAGTTGGCCTGCACGACGCGGCATATTGCCTGATCTGGTAGGCAAAGAACGCACAGTGGATGTACTGCTAATCGAGCGTATCGGTCAAGGGGCGGCCAAGGTTGTGGGACCTGCTACCGCTGGATTTATCGTCGCAGGGTATGGCATGGTGGGCTGTTTTGCGGTTATGGCTTTTATCCAAGTACTGAATCTCAGTGCGCTCTGGGCGATACTCACCGACAAAGCGGCCGCACAGGAAGAATCGAATCAGCAAGATCGGGTCAAGTTCCAGTCACCGATTAAGCAAATCACCGAAGGCTTTGCCTATGTGCGCCAAAACCCGGTGTTGCTGAGTGTGGTTGGTGCAACGATGGTTGCCAACATGTTCATCTTCCCCTATGGCACACTCCTGCCAATCTTTGCGCGTGACATCTTAGGGCAGGGTCCAGTTGGGCTGGGTTGGCTAGGAGCAGCGTCAGGGTTTGGGACATTTGGTGGTCTCTGGGTGATCACGATGTGGCGTCGGTATGAAGGACGCTTTGGCAACAACGGTTCTATCTTTACGATAGGCACAGCCTTTTTGTCTCTCGTCGTCTTGATCTTTGCGGTGTCACCAAGCTATTGGCTCTCATGGATTGCCCTCTTTAGTGCGGGCATTGGTCAAGCCTGTTTTGCGTTGATGCAGAGTGCGATTATGATGTTGGTGGCCGATGATGGGATGCGCAACCGCATGATGGGGATGCTGGTCATTTCGATTGGCATGGGTCCCTTTGGCAAGCTGTTGGTGGGTGCATTGGCAGAGAATTATGGTGCGCCCATAGCTGTCGCCTCAACCGCCAGTGTCGCGTTCCTGCTCATCGTGCTGATTACGGCGATGACGCCACAGTTACGAAGAATATAGAAAAGGCAATTCAAAATTTTACAAAATTCAAGACTTAAATCAACCTATCGATCTGTTCTGGATGTCTTCACTCCGCTGACCATCCCCAACTATCAACGCATGTTTAGCAGCAACTCGATCTGGTGGATGACCATTTTTATGGAGTTGGTAGCGATGGGGTGGCTGGTATTGGAGTTGACCGACTCTGCTTGGTTGGTCTCAGTTGTCGGCTTTTTCCGCACCATCCCCCTGATATTTTTTGGCTTTGTGGCGGGTCCCATCATCGACCGCTTTGGTCGGCGCAGAATCATCATCATCGCTATCATTGTAGACCTCTGTTCCTACAGCGTATTGACACTCTTGCTCTGGCTAAATCAGCTTGAGGTCTGGCATCTTTACATCATTGCCCTTGCGTTGGGCAGTATGTGGGGAACACAATGGCCTGCGCGTCGTGGCTTTCTGCCCGATTTGGTAGGCAAAGAGCGCACAGTGGATGTGTTGTTGATTGAACGCGTTGGTCAAGGCACAGCCAGAATCATTGGCCCAACCTTGGCGGGAATATTGGTCAATCAGTATGGCATGGTGGGTTGTTTCACGGTGATGGCTCTCGTACAAGTTATCAATTTGGGCAGTCTCTGGGCAGTAACAGTGAAGGGCGAAACCGAAGCATCGAATGAAGATGAATCAAAAAAATCTACTCCTTTTCAGCAGATTAAAGAGGGCGTTGCCTATGCACGCCGTAGCCCCGTGGTGATGGGTATTTTGGTGGCAACCATCATCACCAACCTGCTCATCTTTCCCTACATGACATTACTGCCCGTCTTTGCGCGTGATGTGCTCAACCAGAACGAAATCGGGCTTGGTTGGCTAGGCTCGGCCTCTGGCATCGGTAGCTTTGTCGGACTGCTCATCATCACTTCATGGCGGCGAATCGGTGGTCGCTTTGGCAACAACGGCACAATTTTCACCACAGGCACATTTCTATTGTGTGTCGTCATCTGTGTTTTTGCCCTCTCACCCGTCTATTGGGTTTCGTGGGTGGCATTGCTCTTTGCAGGCATCACCCAATCTTGCTTTGGCATCATGCAAAGCGGTATCATGATGCTTGTGGTGGATGATGCCATGCGCAGCCGTATGATGGGCCTGATTGTCATCTGTATCGGCATGGATCCCTTTGGAAAGCTGATTATTGGTGCGTTGGCCGAGTGGTATGGTGCGCCGTTGGCGTTGGGGCTGACATCAGGGATAGCAATGGTGCTGATTTTGTGGTTGACAGCGGGAATTCCGCAGTTACGGCGTATATAGGAGGTTATCAGGTCTATGAAAATTTTATTCTGGAATATCCGTGCAGGTGGTGGCAAACGTGTTGACGAAATCGCCCAACAGATCACGGCATGGAACCCTGACATCATCGCCTTGGCCGAATTTCGCGGGACCCCGCCGAGTACAAACCTACGGGGTCAACTGGCGGAGTTGGGGTGGCCTCATCAAGCTGCCACAACCCATCAAACCGAAAAGCCAGCGGTCAACGCCTTGCTCACCGCCTCACGCTACCCCATCACAGTCATCGACCACACCAAAGCACCCCAAGAACCGGGGCGCTGGCTGATGACGGAGATTGCTTCCCCCATGCCCACCACCCTAATCAACATCCATGTACCCAACCGCGTCACTGGGCGCAAATACCCCTTTCATGATGCAGTTTTAGATGTTCTGCGGGTTTGGGACAGCGAAAAACGGGGCCCAGCCCTTGTGGTTGGTGACACCAACACAGGGTTGCCCGAACTCGATGGCTCCACGGGCACATTTACAAAGCCAGAGATTGCATGGATGCATGCGCTGGAGAATCTGCAATGGCGTGACGCACTCCGTTATCTGCATGGGGAGAAGCGTGTCTACACATGGTATTCGCCCAACGCAGGCAATGGCTTTCGTCTGGATGAAGCCTTTATCAACCCAGCATTGCTGCCCTATCTGCACACCATCGAACACCCTTGGGGCGTCAGCCCCACAAATCCAACACGGCGTGATGCGTTGAGTGATCATGCGGCTATGTTGGTGACGTTTCAAGGTTCAACGATGAATCTCAAATCTGAATGATGAAGCGTACATTTTGGATACAGTTGAGATTGCGATTCATGCATGAATCGAGTAAAATCGACCCACAGAATTAAATACTCAGTAGGGGGATAAACACAAACCAATGAACTATCAAGACCTATTAGGCACAAACCTACCCATTATCCAAGCACCGATGGCTGGCGTCCAAGACGGTGCGCTCACCATCGCTGTCTCATCCGTAGGTGGGCTAGGCTCATTGCCCTGCGCAATGCTCAATGCTGACGCGCTGAGGACAGCGTTGACGGCTATCCAAGCGCAGACTACCAACCCATACAACGTCAACTTCTTCTGTCACACACCGCCAGAGCTAGATGCCCAACGCGAAGTGCAATGGCGCGCTGTGTTGAAGCCCTATTTTGATGAATATGGCATCAGCACAGACGATATCGTTGCCGGACCCAGCCGCAGACCGTTTAATGATGAGATGGCAGATGTGCTGGCAGCGTTCAAACCGCGCGTCGTGAGCTTTCACTTTGGGTTGCCATCCGGCGATTTACTGGCACGTGTCAAAAGCTGGGGCGCAACGGTGTTGGGGTCAGCAACAACACTGGAAGAGGCGCGCTGGCTAGAGGAACATGGGGCCGATGCAGTCATTGCCCAGGGGCTGGAGGCTGGTGGTCATCGCGGCATGTTTTTGACAGATGACCTCACCACGCAAATGGGGACATTTGCGCTGGTTGCCCAAATTATTCAGGTCGTCAACCTACCTGTGATTGCAGCGGGCGGCATTGCCGATGCCAAAGGCGTGGCTGCGGCACTGGCATTAGGCGCAACGGCTGTACAGATTGGCACAGCCTATCTGCTCTGCACCGAGGTGACGACAAGACCGATTCATCGCACAGCCCTCAAAAGCGACCGCGCCCATCACACGGCCATGACCAACCTCTTCTCTGGTGGCTATGCCCGTGGCATTCTCAACCGCGTAATGCATGAGATTGGCCCCATCAGCACACAGACACCCGCATTCCCACTAGCAGGCCCCGCCATCACCGCACTCCGCCAAGCAGCCGAGCAACAAGGGTCGGGTGACTTTTCACCCTTGTGGAGCGGACAAAATGCAAGCGGCTGTCGAGAAATTTCGGCAAGCGAATTGACGTTGTTGTTGGCTTCAGAATTGTAAGTAATGCAGAACGAGAAATTGAAAATTGAAAATGGAGTACTGCGGTTATTCGGCGTATTCATAAGAAAAAAATTAGAACTAAACATAACAAATTTATAAGTAGACCCAAAACAGAAATTAGAAATAGTTCAGCTAGCACGCCCTCGTGCAGGTCTGGTCGCATTAGAGATTGCTCTCTCTGCTATTTCTAATTATTTTATTGGGTTTACTTATCCGTAATAGGAGAAAACACAATGACAGCACAAACCAGCACAATCCAACGCGTCGAGATTCACGTCTTCCAGTTCCAGACAGAGAACTTGGGGTTGGGCAAACGCTCGGCCGCGGGTGTCGGCAACATGGTTTATATGAAGGGGGGTACGCTCACCACCACCAAATATGCAGTGCGCATTCTGTGTGATGATGGGGCGCAGGGCGAGTATGTCACGCATTGGGTGGCGACCCCTTCGACCTTGGGACAGATGCAGATGCTCGCACCCAACTTGGTGGGGCGCGATGCCGAGCAGCGTGAGTTGATCTATGATGACCTCAAGCGTGAGGTGCGGGCGTATGACCATATGGGACACGGGTCACTCGACATTGCGTTGTGGGATTTGGCGGGCAAGAAGTATAACGTGTCAGTGGCGCGTATGTTGGGGGCATATCGCACACGGCTGCGCGCCTATGCCAGCACCTATCATGGGCAGACAGAACCGGGTGGGTTGGAGAGCATTGAGGCGTTTTGTGACTACGCGGAGGCATGTCAGGCGCAGGGGTTCACGGGCTTCAAGATTCATGGCTGGCATGAGGGCGATCCACGCAAGGAGGCGCGCAATGTGCTGGAGATTCGCAAGCGCGTTGGCGATGACATGTATTTGATGCTGGACCCGGCCTGTCAGCTACGCACCTATTTGGATGCGCTGTATGTCGGTCGTGCCTGTGATGAGGCCAACTATTTTTGGTATGAAGACCCGTACAGAGATGCGGGTGTCTCGGCCTTTAGCCACAACCGCCTGCGTGAAGCCCTACAGACACCGATTTTGGTGAGCGAGCATGTGCGTGGGCTGGAGCAGAAGGCCAACTTTTTGATGCAGGGGGGCTGTGACATGATTCACGCTGACCCAGAGTATGACATGGGCATTACGGGGGCGATGAAGATTGCGCATTTCTGCGAGGCGTTGGGGTTGGATGTGCAGATGCATGCGTGTGGGCCTGCGCATCGTGCGGTCATTTCAGCACTGCGTAACACGCACTTTTATGAGATGGCGTTGGTGGGGCCGGGCATGAAAAATTTGGTTCCGCCGGTCTACACCTGTGGCTACTCGGACCAGCCGGAAGATTTGGGCAAAGATGGCTGTGTGCCTGTGCCAGATGGACCGGGATTAGGGGTCAGCTATGATTGGGCGTTTATTGAGCAGAACCGTGTGGCGTTGCACGTTT
>JBCCFC010000257.1:0-12645 GCA_039029935.1 Chloroflexota bacterium | reverse complement strand
CACAGATTGGTGATGTCTTGTTAACAACTGAGGCTCCTTTAGGGAATGTTGCTCAAATTGATAATAAAAATGTTGCTTTGGCTCAACGTGTAATTAAGTTCAGAGGTAATTCATTATTAAATAATGAATTCTTGAAATACTATATGCTAAATGATAGGTTTCAACGACTTCTAAGAGCAAATGCGATTGGCAGTACCGTGTTGGGTATTCAAGGAAAGGTTCTACATAAAATTCCTGTTTGCACTCCTTCAATAGATGAACAGCAAAAAATAGCAGAATGCCTAACCTCCATTGATAGTCAAATCACTGCACAAACAAAAAAACTTGCTGCCCTCAAAGCGCATAAAAAAGGGCTGATGCAACAGCTATTTCCAGTGATGGATGGGGTGGGGGTATAAACAAGATGATGAGCCGGAAGGTCCTCGTTGCGTTGGGCCAATGTGACACTTGTGTATACCTGATGTTTCACCGGAAATTGAGTGGGTTGACCCAGCTTATCCGGTTGATAACCGGACCTACGATAAGCCGTCAAAATTTAGGTAAAAGAGTGTTATAGTAGAGGGATCATCAATCATGACCAATGACCAATTAAACCAACTAGGCAAGACGCTTTGGGACATTGCCAACCAACTGCGCGGCTCCATGAACGCCGACGATTTCCGTGATTATATGTTGTCGTTTCTCTTCTTGCGCTATCTGTCCGATAACTATGAAGAGGCCGCAAAGAAAGAGCTGGGCAGCGATTACCCCGCCCTAGACGCGGATGACCAACGTGCGCCGCTGGCTGTTTGGTATGAGGCCAATGCAGGCGATATGGTTGACTTTGAAAAGCAGATGCGCCGCAAGATGCACTATGTGATTCGCCCTGACTACCTCTGGAACAGCATTGTGGAGTTGGCGAGAATCCAAGATGATGAGGTGCTACGGACGTTGGAGAGCGGGTTTGAGTACATTGAGAATGAATCCTTTGACAGCACCCTTCAGGGTCTGTTCTCGGAAATCAACCTCAACTCCGAAAAGTTGGGCAGGAAATATGATGATCGCAATGCAAAACTCTGCACCATCATCACCAAAATTGCCGAAGGAATTGCCGCGTTCTCGACCGACAGCGATCTGCTCGGTGATGCCTATGAATACCTGATCGGCCAGTTTGCCGCTGGGTCGGGTCGAAAGGCAGGCGAATTTTACACCCCGCAGGCCATCTCCACTGTGCTTTCGGAGATTGTGACACTGGACAGCCAAGAACCAGCGACAGGTAAAAAGAGACGACTCGCCAAGGTGCTGGACTTTGCCTGTGGGTCCGGCTCACTGTTGCTCAATGTACGCAAACAACTGGGACCCGATGGCATTGGCAAAATCTATGGGCAAGAAAAGAACATCACCACTTATAACCTCGCACGGATGAACATGCTGCTGCATGGTGTCAAAGATGGCGAATTTGAGATTCACCACGGAGATTCCCTGCTCAACGATTGGGACATGCTGAACGAAATGAACCCCGCAGAAAAGCTGGAGTGCGATGCCGTCGTCGCCAATCCACCATTCAGCTACCGCTGGGAACCGACCAAAGCCCTCGGTGAAGATTTCCGCTTCAAAAGTTATGGCCTCGCCCCCAAATCAGCCGCGGACTTTGCCTTTTTGCTACACGGTTTTCACTTTCTCGCCAAAGAAGGCACGATGGCGATTATCCTGCCACATGGTGTTCTCTTTCGTGGTGGCGCCGAACAACGCATTCGCACCAAACTACTCAAAGATGGCAATATCGACACCGTGATCGGTCTGCCCGCCAATCTCTTTTTCTCGACAGGCATCCCTGTCTGTATTCTGGTGCTAAAAAAGTGCAAAAAGACCGATGATGTTCTCTTTATTAACGCCAGCGAACACTTTGAAAAGGTCAAACGGCAAAATCGTCTGCTGCCTAAACATATTGAAAAGATTGTCGATACCTACCGATATCGCAAGGAAGAGGAACGCTATGCCCGGCGCGTTTCTATGGAAGAGATCGCAACAAAACACGACTACAACCTGAATATCTCACGCTATGTCAGCACGGCGGAACCTGAGCCAGAGATTGATTTACAGGCCGTTCATGCCGAGTTGGTTGAGATTGAAAAGAACATCGTTCGCGCCACTGAAACACACAACCAGTTTCTGAAAGAGCTAGGTTTACCACTTATATGATGGCATCTCTGAGGATGGTCATTTTTTGCAAGAAGGCAAAAGTTATACATTTGTTCGTTCTGTTACTCATCCTTTACCTCGCTCAGGTGATCACATCTGTTATATGTCCGATGTACGCAAATTGCAAACCCATTATCCATCTTGGGTAATTACGCCTTCTTTGACAGATATTTTGGCAGAAATGATCCCTTCCTATAATCGGGTTTAAATTACGACTTCTATACGATCACCCGCTTTTGTGATTGCTACATCATTTTCCTGTATTGTATCCCCTCTGCCCTATGGTACAATACAGAAACATACCTCATGTTCAGGAATTGTAAACCACTTACCACCCACTGCCGACAACTATCAAATACAAAAAAGAAATCATAGAGGAAATGAAGACTATGTTATACAGAGATGAAAAACATTCATCAGAGATTTTGCGCGTAGCGTATTGTGCCTGGAGCAAGGGGCTTTTCTGCCTGCTGTTCATGCTCATGGGCATCGGCTTGTCAACGGCTACTACCCACGCTGCTACCCACGCTGCCACTATTACCATCACCAACACCCACGATACGGGAGTAGGTTCACTACGCAACGCCATCGACAGCGCATCCAACGGCGACCTCATCAATTTTGACGCCAGCATCGCCGGTGCAACCATCCGCCTCTCCTCTACGATTACGATTAACGCAGACATCACCATCACTGGCACACACCCCATCACCATCAGCGGTGACAGCAATAACGATGGCACGGGTGATATTCGCATGTTTCTGATTACGGATACCAAGACCGTCACCATGAACAGCCTATCCTTGGTGCGCGCCAAATATGGGGCGATTCGCAACGAGGGCAACTTGATTGTCAACACCAGTGTCTTTTCGGGTAATCGACATGAGGGTAGTATCACAGCAGGTGGTGCGATTCATACCAACTATGGCCGATTGACGGTCTATGACAGTCTCTTCTACAAAAACCATGCAACGGGTTATGGTGGTGGTGCGTATAGCTTTGCCAGCACCACGCTGGTCAGCAACACCACCTTTATGAGCAATACGAACAATGCCACGACAGGTGGTCTCTATATCTACTTTGGTACAGGCACGGTCAATAACAGCACCTTTGTGGGCAACTCAGCGAGCGGTGTCGGTGCGTTGCGCAATCAGGCAGGTAATGTCACCATCAACAACAGCACCTTCTCGCAGAATAGCGATAACGGTCAGGGCGGGGCCGTCTTGAACAACGACCAAGGCAACTCCACTGCACGGATGACCATCAACAACAGCACATTCCTCAGTAACACCACAACATCTGATGGCGGAATCATTCATAACAGTGGAACGATGTATCTCTACAATACGATTGTCGCTGGTAGCATGGGTGGCACAGATTGTCTCAACGACAACGGGGATGTCATCGAAACCAACCGCAACAACCTCAGTGAGGATGGGACCTGTAGTCTCAATGCCAACGACCTGATTATGATTGACCCTGTGTTGGGTCCACTGGCCGATAATGGTGGTGATACGCAGACCCATGCGCTCACGGATAATCAATCCGCGGCCATTGGCAATGGCGATAATACGGTGTGTGGGGCGTTGCCCGGTGGCAGTTTTGACCAGCGTGGGCAAGCACGACATGCCATCCACTGTAGCATCGGTGCCTATGAAGATTCGGCCTTCACCTTTACGCATGACATTCCCGTCTATACCAGCACACCCGTTACGCTGACGGATAGCAACAATTCCTACTCTTACACCGTTGTTGCCACGCATTCTTCGCCGATTACCCTGACCATGATTACGACCCCTTCGTGGATATCCTTCACACGCACGGCCATTGGCACAACGGGGCGCGCCGTGCTGACAGGTACAGCCGTAGACAACGGAACCTATGAAGTTGCCATCCGCGCCTTTGATGGTACACTCGCCACTGTGCAGGGGTATCTCATCACGGTCAATCATGCAAACCATGCCCCCGTGATTAGTGATGCGACCAACATTACGGCCACCGAGGATTTGCTCTATACCTTCACACCCACTGCCACCGATGCCAATGCCAGTGACACCCTTGTCTATACCATCACCAATCAACCAAGCTGGGCAACTTTTGCGATTACCACAGGCGTTTTCAGCGGTACACCCAGTAACAATGATGTGGGTATCTACCCCAACATTGTCGTCACCGTCAGTGACTCCTACAGCCCAACCGGGATTACGCCCTTTACCATCACTGTTCTGAATGCCAACGATGCCCCTGCCATCAGCAATACGGTTTCTGTGACCATCAACAAAAACGTCCTCTATACACTCACACCAACCGTCACCGATATTGATGTGGGCGACACTTTTGCGTACACCATCACCAATCAACCAAGCTGGGCGTCCTTTGCGACCAGCACGGGTACACTGAGCGGCACACCCGGCAATAGCGACATCGGCGTCTTTGCCAACATTGTCATCACCGTCTCGGACGCAATCAGCAGTGCTGCCATGTCCCCCTTTACGCTCACCGTTGTCAACCATGCACCGACCATCAGCAACACAACTGACGTGACCGTTAACCAAGATGTGCAGTACAGTTTTACACCGACCACGACGGATAGCGATGTTGGCGAAAGCCTCTCCTTCACCATCACCCAACAGCCGACATGGACCACCTTCCTGACCAGCACGGGCGCGCTGAGTGGCACACCGACCAACGCTGATATCGGCGTCTACCCCAACATCGTCATCACCGTCACCGACCTCAGCAATGTCAGCGCGGCCATGTCTCCCTTCACAATCACGGTTGCCGATGTCAACGATGCCCCTAGCATCACAGGCACACCCGCTATCACCGTCAACGAGGATATACTCTACACCTTCACACCCACCGGAACCGACCCTGACCCTGGTGCAGTACTCGCATACAGCATTGTCAATAAGCCAAGTTGGGCCACCTTTATGACCACAACGGGGCAATTGAGCGGGACACCACGCAACGGCGATGTGGGTACACATACGGGCATTGTCATAACGGTGCAGGACCAATTTACGGCCAGTGCGTCACTCGCCGCCTTTGATATTACCGTCATCAATATTGATGATGCACCAACACTGCTCAGTCCCATCGCCGATTTATCGGTCAATGACACCGCTCCAGACACCATCATTGACCTGACCACCATCTTCTCGGATGTGGATTCGGTACTGGTTTACAGCATTCCCACCAACACCAACCCATCCATTGTCAATGCCAGCATCTCAGGTAATAGCTTGGTTTTGGATTATCCGGTATTCCTGTCGGGGACAGGCCAAATTGGGGTGCGCGTAACCGGGGATGGCATCTCGATTGACACCACCTTCAATCTGACTGTCACAGCGACATCGCAGGCTCCCCCTGAAATCCCGCAGATGACCATTGCCGATGTCAGTGCTGATTCCAGCGCAGGCACAATCGAGTTTGTGGTCACACTCTCCAACGCCACAACAGATACAGTGACGGTCAACTACACAACAGACAATATCTCTGCCATTGCTGGTGAGCAGTATGTCGCGACCAGTGGCTCACTGGCCTTTGTTGCACCGGAGACCGTCAAGACCATCTCTGTACCCATCATCGACAGCACATTACCGCTAGGCAACCAAACGCTTGCTATGAAGTTAAGTGGATTGACCGTCGCTACCTTTGGAGACGATGAGGCCATCGGTACAATCCGCTATCCTGTGCCGACAGCGACGGCAACGATTTCACCGACGGCGACTTCAACGGCAACGGCGACGCCAACAGCGACTGCAACACCGACCCATACCGATACGCCTACCGCTACACCGACCTCAACGGCGACCTCAACGCCGACTAATACCCCGACCGCCACATCAACCGCGACCTCGACAGATACGCCGACTGCAACCTTACCGCCATTGCCAACCGCAACTCCACCTGCAACAGCAACCAATACACCTGTCCCGCCAACGGCTACACCGACAGCGACGCCTTCACCCACGTTGACACCAACATCTGCTGCGCCAGCCGCCTGTACTGCGGGTGATCACGTTGTCACCAGCACAGCGGATAGCGGTCCCGGTTCATTGCGCCAAGCGGTTGCGGATGCCAGTGCAGGGCAGCGTGTGGTCTTTGACAGCAGCATCGCTGGTCAAACAATTCGTGTCGCCACACCCATCAAAATTGAGAAGGCGATTACAATTGACGGCTCAAGCTGTCGCATCACGCTCAGTGGGGACACCGATGGCAATGGATCGCCCGATGTGCAGGTGCTATCCATGCCCAACTATCTCAAGACCGTGACAATTAACAACCTGACCATCACCAAAGGCAAGAGCAACACGGGTGGCTTCTATGTCGGTTGGTATGCTGCCGTCGTTGTCAACAACAGTACCTTTGTCGATAATGAGGCGACCTATTGGGGTGGTGGCGCGATTCATAGCAACGGCTCGGTGACAGTCAACAACAGTACTTTCTCTGGCAACTCGGTGACACGGGGCAATGGTGGGGCCATCTCGATTGGGCGCACCACGTTGATTGTCAACAACAGCACCTTCTTCAACAACAGCAGCGTTGGCGGAACCACTGGCATCCATGCGGGTGGCAGCGCGACCGCACACATCAAAAACACCATCATGGCTGGCAGTGGTGGCCCTGACTGTGCGGTGCAAGGAACCTTTGCCACCAATGCCAATAACGTGGTACAGGATGGTTCATGTAGTGCTGGCATGAGCGGTAATCCGATGCTGGCTGGACTGGCAAACAATGGCGGCGACACGGCCACCCATGCGCTACAAAATGGCTCTCCGGCCATGAACGCAGGCGATGCTGCTACCTGTACTGAACTCAACCGACTTGATCAGCGTGGCAACATGCGCGATGACACCTGTGATGTGGGCGCATATGAGGCCAACTCATTGCGTAACAATGCCCCTGTAATTGCGGGGACACCGATGACAACGGTTGCGGCCAATGGTGACTACACCTTTGCCCCTGCCGCCAGTGACGCCGATGGACATACGCTCACCTTTGCCATTGTCAACAAACCGACATGGGCGCGATTTGACACAACCACAGGCGCGCTGACAGGCAATCCTGGTGTTGGCGATGTCGGTGAGGTCAGCGATATTCGGATTTCGGTACAGGACACCTTTGGCACAAGTGCCGAGTTGCCACCATTTGCCATTGCCGTGACCGCAGCCGAGGTAAACTGTCCAGACCCCATGATTGTGACTTCTAACGCCAATAGTGGCCCCTGTACTCTGCGTCAAGCCATCCTCGACGCCAGTGCAGACGCAACCATCACCTTTGATGCCTCCATCAGCGGCCAGACCATCTCGACCCACAGTACACTGGTCATCACCAAAAATCTGACCATTGACGGGGCCAATCGCCGTATCACTGTCAGTGGTGATGGCAACAAGGATGGTAGTCCCGACAGCCACCGCGTCTTCTTGGTCCAACGTGGCGTGGTGTTGTTGGATAGCCTAACAGTCGCCTATGGCACGGCCAATTCCGGTGCGGGGCTGCTGAGTACAGGCGGAACTCTGACCATCAACAACAGCACCTTCACGGCCAATCAGGACACCTATTGGGGTGGTGGCGGTCTGCGCAATGATGGGGCGGATGTGACGATTAATAACAGTACCTTTTCTGGCAATTCAGCGCGTACCAACGGTGGTGGCATCTATCTGCGTCGTGGTACGTTGACCATCAACCACAGCACGATTGCCAATAATACAGCCAGTACGAACGGTGGTCTTGGTCATGCAGATGGTACAGTGCATCTCAACAGCACCATCATTGCGGGCAACAACGGCTCAGATTGTGCTGCCCCATTGACCACCAACACCAACAACTTGATTGGCGACAATACCTGTAGCCCAGCATTGAGCGGTAATGCGCTCTTAGGGGCTTTGGGCAACAACGGTGGTGATACGTATACCCACGCCCTGCTTGATGGCTCACCAGCAATCAACAGCGGCCAATGTACGACCATCGCGGGTGCTACGATGACGATTGACCAGCGACGCTATCTGCGCAGTGATGGCCGTTGTGATATTGGTGCGTTTGAAGGTGGCACTGCCGCCAATCAATCGCCTGTCATTACTGGCCCACCAACCGTCAACATGGTCGCAGGGACACTCTATGACTTCACGCCAACGGCCAGTGACCCTGACGGCCAGCCCATCACCTTCGCCATTGCGGGCAACCCCGACTGGCTGACCTTTGATGCAACGACAGGACGTTTGACAGGAACACCATCCTTTAAACATGTGGGCATGACGGGTGCAATCAACCTCTCGGTCGCCGATACGGTCAAAGGCACGGCGGCACTTTCACCGTTCAAGATTGCCGTTGCCAACAGTAAAGCCTATGTTGGCCTGCCCTACACCTTTACACCAAGCGTCTACGGTACACAGGCGGGTGACACGCTGCTCTTTAGCATCCAGAACCAGCCATCATGGGCCAGCTTTGACACGAGTACGGGTACACTCAGCGGTACACCGGGGGATGGCGACACAGGCACAACAGCGGGTGTGACCATTCAAGTGCAGGTCAATGGCGCAGCGGCGAGTACACTACTGACCTATGACATCGCGGTTGTACATAAACCACGCTTGGTACTCAACCCAACGACACTGGCTCCTTTCAACGCTGAACAGGGGGGCGCACAGCCTGCATCGCAGTCATTCCAGATCAGCAATGGCGCACAGGGGACGCTCAACTGGACCATCTCGACCAGCGTTGTGAATGGCAGCAATTGGCTGCAAGTGGACCAGACATCCGGCACAGGCAATGCGACCATCAACGTGTTGGTCAACAGCAGCCTGCTTGTGGCGGGGACCTACAACGGCCAAATCATGGTCGATGGTGACGATGCCGATGACGCCGTGCAGACGTTGGATGTGCAGTTGGTTGTCGGCTTGCCATCCCCCACCGCCAACACCGACATCAAGGTCGAGCCAAACACGGCCACCTTCCGTGCCGTCGTCGGTGGAGCCAACCCTGAACCCATCCAGATTGTGTTGAGTAACGCGGTCAACAGGGTAACGTGGCTCTCGACCAACTGGAGTGTTCCGTCTGCATCCAAGATTAGCGAAGACCCAGCGACGGGAACCTATGTCTATAACCTGACCGCCAAGGTTGGCACCAAGGGTGTCGGTACGCATACCTCGGCACTGATTTTCAAAGATTCGGTGACGGGCAAATCGACACGGGTCAACATCACGTTGGTTCTCACCGATAACCCAGAGATGTTGCTCAACCGCAGCCGCTTTACCTTTGGTGCAGAGCAGAATGGAAGTGCTCCGGATGCGCAACAACTAACGCTCAAGAGCAGTGGTTCAACAGCCCTGAACTGGACGGCCAGTAGCAGTGAAGCGTGGCTCAACCTGAGCAGCACCAGTGGGACCACACCCGCAACCATTGATCTTGGCATTGACCCGACCCAACTGACAACGGCAGGTGTACGCACCGCAACCATCACAGTCAACGAGACAGGACGCACCCATGAAATTCCAGTTGAACTCAACATCAGCGAGGGCAGCCTCATCCAACTTTATGGCTTGGAAGTGACCCAAGGTGTGCAGGACCTGCTCAACAGCGTCAAGCTCTTTGATGGGCGCACCACCTTTGTCCGTGCGCATGTGCGCTATCTGGCCGATGGCGTGGTCGATAACGTGACTGCCAAACTTACCGCCAGCCGCAACGGTCAGGTCATCGGCGAAGTCGTTCCCATCAATCCGGGCGGCTCGGTCGATGTACGCACATCACCCAACCGTGCTGCGCTCAACGACAGCTTCTTCTTTGATCTGCCCAAACCATGGCTCAACGGCGATGTCACGCTCACCTTTGCGGGTGTCAGTCATGCCATTGCCTGTGGCGAAAGCGCAGGACCAACAGCCAATGACTGTCAAGCCAGCGTCACCTTTAACCCCATCTATCGCTTCCCGTTGACCTTTGCCGAGGTATCGCGCGTGGATCAAAGCACAGGTGAGACGAAGCAACCCACACAGGCTGACCGTGACCGTGCGTATAACGACATCATCGACAAATACCCGATTGCCGACACCAATGTCGATTATTATTATTACTCAACGCCGATTGTGACCAGTATGACCGATAAGCACATTGCCATTGGCTTGACCGCCCTGAAGCCCATTGAACGCGAGCTGGGACGCCCAGGCTACTATCACACACTGGTGATTGGGGCGCAGGGTGGTGTTGCTGGGCTGGCCTATGTGCCGGGGAATAAGGCAGCGAGTATGCCCTATAGCTATGTTCTCAGCCACGAGATGGGGCATAACATGGGTTTAGGACACAGCAAAGACCTGCCACTGGATCACCCTTTCCCCAATACCGATGGCTTGCAGTTTAGTGGCGTCAACCCCAGCGGCTATCCCTTTGCGGCTACGGGCGACCGTGCTGTCTATCGCATCCGTATCACCAGCCGTGAAATCTACGAGCCACAGGAACTCAAGTCGTTGATGGATGGCTGGATTGCCTCACCGTTCCACTATGAACAGGCCAACAGTGCCATCACTGCCCGTTTGGCCAATATGCAGGCGGTGCAGGCAGCAGCCACGCAACGGCCCGTCATTGTGCAGCAAGGGGAGCGTGCGTTGTTGGTAGGCGGTATCTTGCAGTCACTATCAAGCGCACCACCCCGTCTCAACCGCATCATCGAGGTCGAGGCGGCGAGTGCTGTCAACGCTGTCGAGCCAGGTCGCTATCGTCTGCGGATGATCGACGAACTGGGCAATGAACTGGTCTATGACTTTGGCGCATCTGACAGCGAGGAGAGCGGCCACCCGCAAGACTTCACCACCACGAGCAACCTGACCATCGAACTGCTCAACATGGTGTTGCCATTGCCAGCTACGTTGGCACAGATTGTGTTAATGGAAAACGCCGGTGAAGGCTATGAAGTTGTTGCCACCTACACCGCATCGGCCAACAAGCCAACGGTACAGGTGACAGCACCCAATGGTGGCGAGGTCTTCGAGTCTGGCGATATTCTGCTGACCTGGACTGCAAGCGATGGGGATGGCGACGCACTCAACTACACCATCGACTATAGCGTGGACAATGGCACAAGCTGGCAGGTGCTTGCTGAAGAATGGACGGAGACGCAACTTCGCGTAGACTCAACGCTAATGCCCGGCTCGACGCAAGCCCTCTTCCGTGTATGGGCCAACGATGGCTTCAACACCAGCGTGGATATGAGTGATAATAGCTTTACCGTGAGCCTGAAAGCACCGGAACCAAGCATCATTCGACCTGCTGCCAGTGATAAATCTACCAGTGATGAACCCACTATCTTTGTGGGCGCACAGGACATTACGCTTGAAGGCTTGGGTGTGGATCGCGAGGATGGGCTGGTGCCGGAGAACAACTACGCATGGTCATCCGACCGCAACGGTTCGCTTGGTATCGGTCAATCGCTCACGGTCAACGCTGACGACTTGGTATCAGGGCTGCACACACTCTCGCTGCTGGTGACGGACACACATGGCCTGACCAACACCGCCACCACGCAGGTACGCATCTACCGTAACCAGCCTACCCTGCCCGCCACGCTTGAAGTTAGCCCACCGGAGCTTGCCTTCTTCTACGACCCCGATGGGCTGGAGCAGTTGACCAGCAACCTCACCATACGCAACGGTGGTGATGGCACACTCAACTGGACGGTGAGCAGTGATTCTGCTCAGGTGCTACCAAGCGTGACCGAGGGCGTCGGCGCAGTTGACTTGACCGTGACCGCCGTTGACCTGGGCGCATTGCCGATGGGCGTGTATACGGGGACGCTGACTGTGGCATCGCCGGATGTGGCGGATGTGCAGGTGGTGGAGTATACGCTGACGGTTGGCGGCGCGGATCATCGGATATTCTTGCCTGTTGTGGAGCGGTAGGTTACATGAGTTTAGCGGGATTGCGTGGGACCTCCAGAAGCCTCACGAAATCTCGCTGAATCCACTGCTTGTGTGATATACTATTATTTATGCTGATTGGTACGACCATGAGCAAATCAGTATCATAATGAATTCGGCAACAGGATATATTTAAAGGTCTCTCAATATGTCAGACTTTATAAGCAGAGGTGTATCAGTATGTTACATAACAAATTTCCTATTAAACAAATTAGGGTTAATGGGTTGTATGGAGATCGTGATATTTCTCTTGAATTTGATTCACATATTAAGATTTTGGTGGATGAAAATGGGTCTGGGAAGACGACTTTTTTGAACCTAGTTGTAGGTCTTCTTCAAGGAGATTCGCGGAGGCTACGGCAGCAATATAGATTCGAGTCAATCGAAATCGAATTTTCAAATTCTGAGTTACTAAGAATTAATGGACAAGGCAGACTTGATAGTCGTAAGAGGAGGGCTTACGGTTTTGATACAGCTAGTAATACATTGAAAAGTACAAAATATACTGATTTAAGTAGTCATACACTAATAAGAGTTGATTTAGATGATGTAGATT
>JBCCFC010000256.1:0-12659 GCA_039029935.1 Chloroflexota bacterium | reverse complement strand
GGTCTGGCACGAGGCTATCACAAGCGTCCAGATATCACAGCCGAACGCTTTATTGACAACCCCTTTGGTGAAGGCCGTGTTTATCGGACAGGTGATCTGGTGCGCTATCCAGCCATCGATATGGATTCGCCACCACTCGAATTCTTGGGTCGATTGGACCACCAAGTGAAGATTCGCGGCTTTCGTGTGGAATTGGGTGAAATCGAGGCGGTATTGACTGCGCATGATGATGTGCATGAGGCGGTCGTCATGACCTATGAAGGCAGCGATGGATCTCCCTTGTTGGCCGCTTATCTCATCCCCACCGAAACAAACCTGGCCGTAGATGCCTTGCCGATATTTCTACGCGAGCGACTACCAGCCTATATGCTGCCCAATACCTACATCCCCCTAGATGCCTTCCCACTGACACCCAATGGTAAAATCAACCGTCTCGCCCTGCCCAAACCCCAGCAAAAGACACCGGCCGTATTGCCGAGCTCGCCTTCCGAAACGCCACAGACACCTCTCGAATCTACGCTGGTGAATCTTTGGCAGGAGATACTAGGGGTTGACACGGTTGGCATTCATGACAATTTCTTTATGCTTGGTGGGCATTCACTGTTGGCGGCGCAGTTTGTGACGCGTGCAAAGGCAATGGGGCTGGCACCGACTGTGCAACAATTGACTCAACACCCAACCATTGCCGAGTTAAGTGTATCACTACAAACAAATAGCGCGGCACAATCATCTTTGCTGGTCCCCATCAAGCCAACGGGGACAAAACCACCACTCTTCCTCATCCACCCTGTTCTTGGCATGGTCTATCCCTTTATGCCACTCGCCCAATATTTGCACAAAGAGCAACCCCTCTATGGCATCCGCGCCAGTGGTATTGAGCGCGGCGAACCCGTGCTGTCATCTGTGCCAGAAGTTGCTGTGCGCTATATCACTGAAATTCAGACAGTACAACCTGATGGGCCATATCACCTGGGTGGCTGGTCCTTTGGTGGCTGGGTTGCGCATGAAATGGCAACGCAGTTAACCGCGCAAGGACATGAGGTCGGGCTGCTTGCCATGTTGGACACGCCTTTTCGTAGCCCTGAGACCCCTCGATTAGAAATTTTACGTCGAGATTTGGCCTTTTTCCGTGTCCTCATGCGTGAGATTGTCCCCTATGCAAACAGCTATCGCACACTGATGGCTGCATCGGATGAGCCAGTCTCGCTCTTCCAGCAGTCGATGCTGACCCGTGTGTCACGCGTCTATCGTGCCAACAATCAAGCCACGCGTACCTATGTGCCCACTGACTATGATGGTGACATTTCAGTTTTCCGCGCTTCCCAACAATTCCACGCGTATGATGAAACAATGAGTTGGGGAGCGAACCATGCGCGGCCGGTGGATGTCGCTCATATTCCTGGCAACCACATGACCATATTTCGAGAACCACACATCCAATACTTGGTAGAGGAGTTGCAGCAAAGATTAAGTTAAGGCTGACCAAAAGGAGCTTTGATCTGCTCAGTCAACATGGCTGAAAGCTGACGGCTGATGCGATGAAGGCTTCTTTATCCTATAGATTCGCCTAAAATAATTCAACCTGCTGTTACGGAGCAGGACAAATGCGCAATCAATGGTATAGCATCTGACTGATGTATAAACTCAATTAGTCATACTATACTAACCTATAGAACACTTACACTTACCAAATTAACAGAAATGGTCATCAACACAGTAGAATTTTCTACTGTGTTCTTTGTAATGCAAACTGTAGTGCAACCTGCGAATGTGTTCTATGAATTCAAATGAAGCCGAAAATATTCGACGATTACGGACTGAGCTAGCACAAGCCTTGGACCCACTGGTCCAAGTAGACTTGATGAATGCGTTGGGTTGGGCGTTGAAAAAGACAGATCCAACACAAACAGCACAGCTTGCCGAAACCGCTCATGTCTTAGCTGAACAACATCAATATCAACGGGGCATGGCCTATAGCCTGCGCAATTGGGGTAGCTGTGCTTGGCGCATAGATGCTCATGATACCGCGTTGGAAAAATTACTTGTCGCCAAGATACTTTTCACAAAGCTCGGTGATGCGAGTGGTCTGGCTGAAACGCACCTCTATCTTTCCACTGTGCATGGCATTTTAGGGGATTACTCCAACTCAATCACCTATGCTTTTGAAGGGCTAAAAATGGCAGAGGTGGTCTCCTATGCATGGGCATCTGGACAACTGCTCAACAATATTAGCCTCTCCTACCAAATCCTTGGTGACTATGAACAAAGCATCAAATATTTTAAACAAGCACTCAACCTAGTCGAGCATCATGATGATGTGACCGAGCGCGCTTCCGTCCTGAATAACTTGGCGATGACCTATCGATTGGCCGGGCAGACACCGCGCGCATTGATTTGTAGCCAGCAGAGTCTGCAACTGATTCGCCAGGGTGCATCGCCAGTGCCTCGATTGGAAACATCCTTCCTTGATACACTGGGCAATATTTATATCGACCTGGGCAAGGAAACACAAGCCCACCAATGTTTGCATGAATGTGTCAACCTTGCCACACAAATGAATGATTCCTATGCCCACATCAGCGCGCTGATGAATTTGGGTAAATTGTACCAATCAAAAACCCCTCAACTTGCCATCCAATATCTTCAAGATGCCCTTTCGCAAGCGCAACAACATAAAATCATTGTGTTTCAGGCTGAAATTAACCAGCAACTCTCTGGCATCTATCAAGTGGAGGGGGATTATGAGCAGTCACTCAATCACTATCACGCCTATCATCAAGTGCATCAAGAAATTTTTAACGATAAAAGCGACCGCAAGATTAAAAATTTGGAAGTACTCAACCGGACCAAGGCCGCACGCAAGGAAGCTGATTTACTACAAGCCAAAAATCAAGAACTAGAGTCTGAAATTCGCGAACGTATGCGCGTCGAAGAGGAGCTTGTCACGGCAAAAGAACAGGCTGAAATCGCCAATCAGGCCAAAAGTGAGTTTCTGTCCAACATGAGCCATGAACTGCGGACCCCACTGAATGGCATTCTCGGCTATGCACAAATTTTGCAACAGGAACCAGGCATTAGCCACACCCATACACAAGGCTTACATGTCATTTACCGCAGCGGCAACCATCTGCTTCAACTGATCAACGATATTCTCGATTTGTCCAAAATCGAAGCCCGCAAAATGGAGCTATATCCCCAAGAAATCCATTTGGAAACCTTTTTGCAGGATGTCGCAGGCATCATCCGTATGCGCGCATTAGAGAAGGGCATTCGTTTTACCTATACAAAAACAGGTGACTTGCCGATGGGGATTGAGGTGGACGAGACCCGTCTCCGCCAAGTTTTGCTCAATCTACTGGGCAATGCGGTCAAGTTTACCGAACACGGGGGTGTTACCTTCAATGCTTCGCTTGTTGAGGATGCATCGAGTACCCAATCCAACAACAAC
Organism: Chloroflexota bacterium; assembly: GCA_039029935.1. Lineage (GTDB taxonomy): Bacteria > Chloroflexota > Anaerolineae > Caldilineales > Caldilineaceae. Next base: position 9,211 of record JBCCFC010000256.1, on the reverse strand, counting down.
GTTGTGACATTACGCTTTGAAGTGCAAGATTCTGGTGTGGGGATGACAGCCGACGAGCTGACCAAAATTTTCCAACCCTTTGAGCAAGTTGGCGATACATCCATGCGTAAATCGGGCACAGGGTTGGGGTTGACCATTAGCCGCCAGCTTGTTCATCTGATGGGTGGAGAAATTGAAGTGGCAAGTGAAAAGGGCGTGGGGACCTGTTTCTGGTTTGACATCCCTGTGACACCCACAATTACAGCCGCACCTGGACTGGAGATTGACAAACCTGAGATTGTCGGCTACATGGGTACACGGCGTACTATTTTGAGTGTGGATGATCGCGATGAAAATCGGATGGTGCTGGCTAGTTTGCTCAAACCGTTGGGATTTGAGGTGATTGAGGCACAGGATGGTGAACGCGAGGTTGCGCTTGCCAAGGAACACAAACCTGATCTGATTATCACGGACCTGATTATGCCCAAAAAGACCGGATTTGAGGCCATGCAGACAATCCGTCATGACTCTGAGATTGCAACAACACCCATAATTGCGGTGTCAGCAAGCGTCATCGAATTGTTTCAATCACAGGACAGGCTGGAAGGGTTTGATGGATTTTTGCCCAAACCTGTTGATATTGCGCGCTTGCTCACGATGATTGGCGAAGTACTTAATTTGACATGGATTTATGCAAACAACAGTTCCGCAGCCTCAAAACACACCACTGTCGAAGTGCCAACGAGTCCAGCACACAACCTTACGATTCCGTCGCCAGAGATGATGGAAGGAATCTATGAAATGGTGATGGTTGGCGATATGTGGGGGGTACAAACCATTGCACAAGGGCTACTTGACCAAGAACCACGATATAGAGCGTTCTTTAGCCAAGTAGAAAAATTTGCCGAGGCGTTTGAGGAGGAAAATTTGATTGCATTCCTCCAAATGCATCTTGGGTTCAAGGTAGACTGAGCGCGCAATTTTGATTGCCACATGATGAAGAATAAAGTATACATGACATTCTGACTCATCAACTTAAAACTCCATATTCCACTGCTTTTTGATCCACAATTGGACATCATTTAATTCTGCTCACTTAATGTGTATATAAAAAATATATAGAGTATTTTTTTTGGAACCGACTTTTGATCTACATCGTTTGACGTAGGTGCGTCCAGAAATGGAGCAATTTATGCGCCAAATGTCGTACAAGACAAATGCTGTAATTTGTTCTATCTGGTTGCACAATGGCAAAAAAGTTGCAAGAGGGTACTGATTTTCAGTTCCTAGTAAGGTGATTTTTTGCAAAAAGTTAAAACGTTTTATTCATCTTGCGTTGCGACTGTGGCGCGAGAATTTGATGGCTTGTGCTATATGAGAGGTTAGCAACCTGTCACTCATGCTCACAAACGCGCAAGTTATCGAATTCCCGTTCCTTTGCAAAATGTAAAACCGGAAAGAGATGCATGGCGATGGTTGGCATCATGCTTGTATATGACGGCCGCATATGCACAGACACACAACCGTTGCGCCTTTTCTTCCAATTGTTTTACATGGCATATCACAAGGGGAAGTATAACGATGATAGACAACTATCAAAAAGGATGGTATCTAGGTGTACTATGGATACTTATAGTCACCATTGGCTACCAGAGCTTACCACCTTTGGTTGATACTGTAGATGTGCAAACTGTTAACGTTGCTGCCAACTACACTGAACCATTCGTTGAAAACAATCTAGTAGCACAAACACCAAGCCTTTCTCGTCACCAATCCAATAAAATCGAGAAGGTGCTGATGACTGCAATTCAACAAGACGACACAGCCCGTCATGCAGTCATTGTCCAGCGTACTGAGCAAGCCCAACCGCTTGAACAGTATGTGTCCACGCTTGGTGCAACCAGTATCAAAGCGTTGCCCATCATCAATAGCTTTGCTGCCGAATTATCGGGCAAAGCCATATTGACGATGGCAACCCTATCAGAGGTAAAGTTCATTTCAACAGACCACGTGGCAACCGTGGCCTCTATGCAAACGGCACTGTCGGCTAGAGTCTCAACCAGTGCATCCACAACAAAACTCACAGAGACCAATACACAGACACTACATTTATCGCTTACAGATTACAGTACAGACTACAGTACAGACGACAGCGTCGAAAGTGAATCTGTTACAGATGATGTTGTGGTGACGGATGGTGGCATGATGCAGATGCATGGCCTGCGATTTTCACAGGTCACAATCCCGCACAGTGCGACGATTGTAGATGCATATCTTGCGTTTACAGTGCCTGAAAGCAGTGCTAGCACCAATACTGACATCAATGCTGACATCAGTGCTGGCTCTGCATCGCTCAGTTTCTATGCAGAGGCGGCGGGGGACTCGGTTGCATTCGATGTGTCTGACGCAATCCTATCGAGCCGCACCAAAACCAACAGCCGTGTTGATTGGCACAGCCTGCAAAGTAGTGCTGGTCAATCAATGCAAACACCCAACCTCGCCTCGCTGATTCAGGAGGTTATCGGGCGAGACGACTGGGAGGAGGGCAATGCGCTCACAATTTTTGTCACGGGGCAGGCAGACCATGTGGCAATGCTCAATGCAAATACGCTCTTTGTAGACGCGCTCTCTGAGGCGTCAGACAGTATACCGACCTTGGTGATCGAATATGCGCACTCGTCGTTTGATGCGCTGGAGGCACAAAGTACGCAACCTGATATCATTTATGACCAAGATGTAATCTACGATATTGACTTCGAGGATGGCTATCTTGCGTGGAGCGTCTCTGGTGCAGTGGGAGATACAGGGGGCGATACAGTGGGGGATGTTTCGTTAGTCAACATGGCGCATGAGGGTGATGCCGCCTTTATGGTGCAAGGGAACACGCAAGTGGCTCTCTATCCGGCGATTGCCAGTGGTGCACCCTATCTGTTGACGTTATGGGGGTATCAGATTCACGAACCATCACAACCGTATGCGCCTGTTTCGGTCGAGGTCCTCTACTACGATGCACTAGGGCAACTCTTGTCTGCAACGACAAGAGCGATGCCGACTGGAACCTATGCACAGATGCACATTGGGACGATTGCACCCAAAGGGACCAGCTATGCGGCGATTTGGATTGAGACCGAATCTGGTCAGTCTGTGATCATTGACGATGTACGTTTTGAAGGGTTGATGGTCGATACCAATGAATTCTTGCAAGTCAGTGGCGTCAACGACGTTCATGCACAAGGCATTGATGGCACAGGTCTAACCGTCGCCATTGTCGATTCTGGTATTGACACAGCCACATTGGGAAAGGAGGTGGTTGCAGCCTACAACGCGCTTGATGACGAACATCGTGACCTACATGGACATGGCACATTCATGGCAGGTGTCTCTGGTAGCGCGGCCATGAACAGCATTGCACCGGGCGCAGACATTGTTGATGTGCGTGTGCTGGATGGGCAAGGTGGTGGTAGCTATTCCGAGATTATTGATGGCCTAAACTGGATTCTGGAAAACAAGGAAACGGTGGGCATCGACATCGTGAATCTATCGCTCAATGGTCCTGTCACGGGACCCTATTGGGAGAATCCGATGAATCTTGCTGTGGAAGCCCTGTGGGAGGCTGGGCTTGTCGTGTTGGCAGCAGCAGGAAACACGGGGCCAAACCCTGTCAGTATTGCCACGCCAGGGAATGACCCCTATGTCATCACAGTTGGGGCCTTTACGGATCACTACTCGCCAGACTTTTCGGGAGATGACTACATTCCACCGTTTAGTGCGGCTGGACCGACCGAGGTTGGGTTTGTCAAGCCCGATGTGTTGGCACTGGGGGCGCATATTCTGATGGTCCTCCACGCCGATGCTGCCTTGGTCCAGAATTACCCTGGACTCTATCGTGGCAATGGCATCTATCATGGCTCTGGGACATCACCAGCCACCGCCATTGCATCGGGTGTTGTCGCATTGATGATGCAGCAGACACCCAGTCTCACCAACAACCAAATCAAACATCGTTTGCGTGCAACCGCTCAACCAGCAATTGACACAAATGGTGCATTGATGTTTAGCATCTATCAACAGGGTGCTGGGCGCATTTGGGGCGTTGATGCCGTCTTTACTGATGTATCTGGTGAGGCCAACGCTGGCATGGTTGTCGGGACACCCTATGTTGGCTCGGTTATGTATGATGAGACAGCGGATGGTTTTCTCATTGTGGATGAAAATGGGAATCCATTACCAGAAGGGGAAAATCATTTTTGGGGCGGCTCGCATGTATGGGGTGGCTCACATGTATGGGGTGGTTCACACGTATGGGGCGGCTCACATGTGTGGGGCGGCTCACATGTGTGGGGCGGCTCACATGTGTGGGGCGGCATGACAAATGATGACGTTCACAGTGCCTTTTTCGCTGAACAAATTCCGGCGATTACGATGCAATCTGATGAAGGACTGGTGGTAAGTGCGATGACACATGACCGCCTGCGTCATCTTTGGCGACCATTGGCTGCACCAGCCAGTGATGCAGTCAGTGATACAGCCAGTGATACAACTACGGAGCAGCAGGTAGACCAGCTATCAGGTAGCAAAGTCTATCTGCCGCTGATCACACGTTGATGTAGGTTGGCCTGTACTACAGCGGATTGAGGTCGGAAACGGATTCTTTGTCGTGTTGAGATGGATAGTCGGTTTCTGGCCTAAATCCGTTGTAGTATGAATAAGTAAAACCAAATAGAAATAAGCGGAGGGGGCGGGGAACTCTGGGTCCTAGTGCGACCGAACTGGCACTAGAGAGAGCCTCCTCCGCTATTTCTAATTATTTTATTGGGCCATTCCACAAAATAAAATACCCGTTGCATTGCGGAGTGAGCACTCTCTAGTGCGGGTTTTACACGAGTAAGCCGGCAGTAGAGACTGCCTAACTCCGCGCTTCAGTGGATAATTATTTCTGTGGATTCGCCTTGATTTTACTTATGACTCTGCTGAAAAAAGGTCAAACCGATACAAAAGTCCGACTTCTTACCAGTGGTAGCGAATAACAAATTCTACAGAAGTCGGACTTTTTTCAGTGGAGTCACTTATATTATCCATTTTGGATTCTATTGTTATATAAGTACCTTGACCAAAAATTTTGCAGGTTCACGCATTAACACAACCTCTCCATTGGGTCGTTTGAGTTTATACTCGTCAATATATTTGGTGACATCTGACAGTTGATAGCCAAGCCGTGTATAGAGCCTATCCGCGCCTGGATTCTCCACAGAAACACCCAACCCAATCATCACAAAGCCTCGGTCTTTGGCCTCAGTTTCACATGCTTCGAGCATCTGTGTGCCAATCCCTTGCGAGCGGTATTCCGGCTTAACCCCCAACCGACAGATTTCGGGGCAGCGTGGGTAGCGTTCATAGACAGCAATGCGGCGTGGTCCTGTCCACATCACAAAGCCAGCACCAACAAACGTCTCATCACCATCCTTCTGCAACCAAGCGGTCACAAATGTCAGCAGACCCGCTTGCTGATCACGCAAATCATCCATATTGGTGCGTCCATATTCAGGACGGACTTCTTGAGTGAGGATGGGTAAATCGGCTTCTGTTGCGGCTCGTATGCGAACAGTTGAGTTCGACATCGTACTCCTTATTCCCATGTAACCTAAGTGCCTTTACGTGCCGAAATCGAATACTCACCCGTCTCTTCTGCTGTGACATGATGGACGCGGACCCTGTATGTTCCAACGTCAAACATGTAGCGAATTTGTGGGTTGAGCAACCAGCCGCTATCCTCATCCTCAGCAACCAATTTGCTGTTTTCAGATGCAAACACAGACATCACCAAATCCAAAGAGCCTGTGGTTTCGATGGTATAGAGGCTCTTGCGCTCAATGTGTAGCATAAATTCGTTCACTTGTGCTGGCTCACTGATAGTCACTTTCTGAGATATGCCATCCACCTGAAGTGTATTGTCGGGGATGTCGTAAAATGGATACCATTCATTGATATATTGTTTATCCATTTCAGACAGCCCTTTGTTGAATCCAACCTCAAACCCACCAATGGTCAGTTCTCTGGAGATGGGATAGAGCATGATGGACTTGGGGTCAAACTCAGAAAACTGTGACACGGAGGCGTCGTAGCGTTGGAACAGGTTGGTGTCTACCTGATCACGCGTCCAGAAGTTGGGCGCACCGTTATAGAATTCATAGACGGCTTCTGTGTTCCAAGGAATTTTATTGGACGGATTCTGATGTTCGTGAATCAACCCCAATGCATGACCAAATTCGTGCAACACCACACGTTGGTATTCGTCATTAGGCGTTGCCTTGGTCAACCAACCAAAGTTCATGGTCGGCTGATCCAAGGGAACTTGCTGCGCATCTTTGCCAATAAAGGACCATGATCCGGGGTATTCAAAGGTGATGCGGATGTCGGCATCCTCTTTGTCACCAAAGTCAAAGTGAATATTGCCATAGCGAGACCATTCATGCGCAAACTTTTCGACCTTTTGTTGGACCATCGGATCCCCATCCAGAAAACGCACATGTAACCGCTGTCCTGCCGACCACATCTTGGTCGTATCTATGGCAGGACGACTCAATGAAGCCATGTCATCCGATGCGGCACCGCCACGCCCGCTGAGGCTATTTTGTGGGGGGATGGGTCTGTCCGGCGTAGTTGGTAGCCGATCAATACAGGTATGAATATGTTGAAAATCTAACATTTTTACTATGCTCCACTTAACCTAAACTACGCACATAAATCTGATAATCCCCAATCCGTTCCACACTATAGAGGCGTACTTTGAGGCAGTGAACCCCTTGGTCTAGCGTCGCCGTAATCAGCGGATTGAGTCGACGACCGCCGTCGTCGTCCTCTTGGATAAGCTGTTCATTTTGATCATATAGACCCATGTGGATATCACTCTTACCTGTTGTACCCATCTGATAACGACCACGCTGATTGACAAAAAACTTATACTCACGTACCTCGCCCGGTGAGCCAACGCGGTCGGGTGTAGGTGCAGCACCAATAATGATCTCTGGTCTGGTGGGGGCAGGCTGGGTTGGGGTTGTTGTTGTGGTCGTAGTAGTTGTCGTAGGCGTAGTAGGCTGTGTCGGTTGTACAGGCTGTGAGGTAATTGGCGTTGTTGGGGCGGTTGTGCCTGGCTGTGGGTAGAGTTGGCCGATAAACGCCTTATCTATTGGACTCAGGAAGTTGTTAAAACCAACTTCATATCCCCCAAAGGTCAATTGTTCGGGAATAGGGTAGAGCATAATTGAGTCTTTATCAAATTCCGAAAACTGCGTGATGTCTGCGCCATAGCGTGTAAAGAGGTTGGTATCCACATAGTTTCTGTCCCACCCTTGCTGGGCATAGTAATCATAGACGGCTGGCTTGTCCCAAGGGATGTTTACTGCTGGATTTTGATGTTCATGGATGCAGCCCAATGCATGCCCAAACTCATGTAACACCGTGCGTGAATATTCCTCGGGTGGTGTAGAGTGCGTAAACCAGCCATACCCCATTGTGGCGCGTTCTTTGGGCAACACCAGATTATCGGTGCCGATATAGGACCAAGAGCCACCAGGTTGCAGTGAGATTCTGATTTCGGCATCTGGATCATTGCCGTATTCAAAGCGGATATAGGCATAGCTCATCCACTCTCTGGACACGTTGACAATCCGCTCTTGAATTTGTGGGTCGCCATCCATAAAGCGAACCCGCAACGTACGTCCGGGCTTCCACAATTTGCCTGTGATGCCCGCCAAATTCGCTGGATTAATCATCACGCCTGGTGGCATAAACATCTGATTCAACTTTTTGGGCGCATTGGCTGGATTTTCTTCGACAGCGAGTCTTGTGGCCTTCATCATCAATTCAACGGGTAATTCCTTGTCGATACATGCTTTGATAACTTCACTCATATGAAACCTCTTTTCTTTGAATTACAACGCTATTCAATTCTTTCTCTTCATCCAAAGCTTGGACTAAAACTCGGTACGCACAAACACGGTGTAATCCCCTGTGCGTCGCTTGCTAAAGTGACGCACTCGAATTGTGTAGACACCAGTCCCTAATGAAGCAATAATGCGCGGATTGAGCCGACGCCCGCTATCATCATCTTGTTGCAAGAATCGCGCTGAATCATCTGGCCCAAAGAGACTCATCTGTAGATCGTTGCGTCCCGTTGTTTCCATGCGATACCGTCCTGGGTTGGTGACGCGGAAGTTAAAGACATCAATCTCGCCAAAGGAGCCAATCGACTCTTTGGTCGCTGGTGCGTCAATAACCAACTCGTTTTCCAGCTTTTCGACAAAGGGGTACAGCGTTTGCATAAAGGATTTATCTTTGTCGCTTAGTGTTTTGTTCCAGCCCACCGCATAATCGCCTTGGGTCAGCTCGTTGGGCACTGGGTATAGCATGATAGATTCCCGATCAAAATCTGAGAACTGTGTTAAATCAGCACTATAACGGGTGAAGAAATTAACATCAACCTGATCTCGACTCCAATTGTTGGGGGGCGCACCATAAAAGTCATAAACAGCTTCTTTATCCCAAGGAATATTGACGGCTGGATTTTGATGCTCATGGATTGCGCCCAGTGCATGACCAAATTCGTGAAGCACCACACGATGATATTCATCCAGTGGTGTTGCTTTGGTCAGCCAGCCATAGTTCATGGTGGCTTGGCTTTTGGGAATGGCTAAATTGTCTGTCCCGATATAGGACCATGAGCCTGCTTGTGTAAAAGTGATACGAATTTCTGCGTCTGGATCATTGCCAAACTCCAGCTTGAGATTGGCATAGTTGAGCCATTCTTTGGCAACATTGGTAATGCGCTCGTGTACCTGAGAGTCACCATCCATAAAACGCACACGAAGCAGACGCCCCGGTTTCCATAATTTACCAGTGAGACCCGCCAGATTAACAATGTCAGGAATTACCCCAGGTGGCAGTCTATGGGTATTGATGGTTGGTGCATTGTTTGGGTTCTCCTTTACCGCCGAACGCATTGAATGAACATACAGTTCGATTGGTAAATCTCGATCAATACATGCCTGTAGATGTTGAAATTTTGCTTCGCTCATGTGGGTCTGCTACCTTTCTTGATAAAAAAGTGTTATTATGTGGGAACTACGCCACTGGACACCGATTACACGATGGTAAATTGTCCTCACAATTCAATTCCCCCCCAACCGCCCCTTCCCCGAACTATCGGAAAGGATGATCCCTCCCCCAAACTGGG
>JBCCFC010000255.1:0-12662 GCA_039029935.1 Chloroflexota bacterium | reverse complement strand
GTTTTTGTTCCTTTAATGACTCTGCTGCAAAAAGGTCAAAATAGCCCAAAGGTCCAACTTCTCACCAGTGGTAGAAATCAGCAAATTCTACAGAAGTCGGACTTTTTTCAGTAGAGTCTTTAATGGCTATTTGAGATTTAGGGTAAGACCTTCGGGAGGTGTCCGTCGATAGTATGGACATAACAAAGCTTCTCTGGACACCTCCCGAAGGCCTAGTTTCGCACCCCACGAGACTTCAAATAGCCCCTTTAGTTTTATGTCGAAATAGGAATTACATCCCCCAAACCATGATTGGTGCGTTCTTATATGATTTCTTCCGCTTAAAAATTTTCTCACTCCAAGGCGTGGTTTCGCTGCGGTCAAAGATGATGAGGTGGCCGTCTTGGGTATCAGCCTTATCCATATAATTCCACGTCTGTTCTAACCCAGCATTGATGGTCTTCTCCAAATCGCCATAACGAATTTTGAGTTCCATGACCACTTTTTGGATTTTTTCGTCCCGTGTCTGGGTATCTTCATAGTGCCACACGACCAGCAAATCAGAAAGTGTCCGCCCCAAGCCATATTCACGTTGAACCCGTCCACCGCCGTTGACAATGCGTTGTAAAAAGGCTTGTAACAAGAGCTGTGGCCCCGCTTCTTGATATTTAAATCGTTTGAGCCAATGTTCTGAGTTCTCACGAAAGAATTGCTGAAAGGCATCCATCAATTTGTGCATGTCAATACTACCGTCAGAGGCGATATACCAAGCTGGCTCGATTGTACTCTCAAAGTTGAGTTGGGTGATATAGTTGAGCGCACGTGGAATGACCTCTCGGTAGATAGGATTAGCGATTTCTGGGCCTTGAGAACCTCGATGGACCAGCCCTAAGTCGATGACATATTGGATATCATCATCCAGTACTGCTTCCTCAAATTGTGTCCCACTCAGCATCGGCGCAATCACACGGTGTACCCGAGCTTCTTGCAGCTTGTCCGTCAATTGGTCCAGATGCACCTCGCGCCGTTTGATGATGTCCTCCTTGGCCTGCTGGATCATCTCAGCCGTAATCGTCTCTTTGTGTTGCCGCGCCTCTTTTGTCCGAAAACAGACTTCGTAGCCCAGTGCATTGACCAGCCAAGGTTGTCCTTGGGTAAGCTCCCAGATGAGGTTGAGGGTATTAGCGGTAAATTGTTGTCCGGTAGCCTGTGTATGCTGTTGGTAGAGACCCTCAATATCTTGTTGGGTGAAGTAGGTCATGCGTAACGATTCAACTTTGATATTGAAAGCACTACCGCCTGTGATAACAGCCTTTTGTGTACTGGAGTGAATGCGATAGTCTCGGATATCACGGACACCACAAAGAATAATGCATTGCGGAAAAAAGTCCGGTCGTTTATCATAGCCTGCACGGAGTTGGCGTAACACAGAAATAAGCGTATCTCCAATAAGGGAATCTATTTCATCAATAAGCAAGATAATCGGTTTGGTACTTTTCTTGGACCATCGAGTCAAAAATTCGTTCAGTGCACTTGAGCCATATTGGTTTAACACATCAGTCATGATTCCTTCAAGAAAGAGGTCTCCCAAATGGTCTCTGGCTCGCGAAGCAATTTCACCAAGAATGGCTGTCATGGCTGCTTGTATATCTTCACGGTTGGCCTGTGCACTTTCTACATTCACATACAGACAACAATAGGTTCCTTGCTGATTGAGGTAATCCATTAGAGCAAGCAAATAGCTGGTCTTGCCAACCTGGCGTGGTGCATGAAGAATAAAATATTTTTCTTCATGGATCAAAAATTCAATTTTATTTAAATCAAACCGATTTACGGGTGATAAGCAATAATGTTTGTGTGGTCTTACTGGACCAGCCGTGTTAAATGTACGCATAATTGATTTCCTCATTTGAACGGAAGAACACGGACATTGCTAAATTCATGCATACGATTATACCATAGAGCCATTCAATTTTGTCCGTAGTTCAAGGGCTGTCTTCAACGTATCCTCTACATCCTGACCCAGAACTGTAAAATGTCCCATCTTGCGCCCAACCCGCGCTTCGTGCTTGCCATAGAGATGCAGTTTACAGTTCGACTCAGCCAGCAACACATCCCACTTAGATTCACCATTTTCCCATACATCTCCCAACAAATTGACCATCACCGCCGGACAAATCAAGTCGGTCGAACCCAGTGGCAATCCACTGACTGCGCGCAGTTGTTGCTCAAATTGGCTGGTGATAGCAGCGTCGATAGTGAGATGACCGGAGTTGTGTGGACGGGGCGCAATTTCGTTGATCAGGACACTGCCTTCTCGTGTGACAAAAAATTCAATGCAGAGGGCACCGAAGACATCAAGGGCTTCTAACAACGCGCGAGCAATTTCCTGTGCCTGTGATGCCACTGAGCGCGGGACACGGGCGGGGGCAATCGACACATCCAAAATGTGGTTGCGGTGGATGTTTTCGATGAGTGGGTAGCTTGCAAATGCACCGTCCGCACCGCGTGCTGCCACAACAGAGACTTCGCAGTCAAAGTCGATAAACTGTTCAACGACCAAGGCACTATTCTGCTCGTTGGTGAGTGTTTGCCACACATGCGCGCATTGCTCGGTCACAGGGGCTGTATCATCAATTTTGGCTTGGCCTTTGCCATCATAGCCAAAGGAGGCGGTCTTGACAATGGCAGGATAGCCCAGTTCCTCGACGCTTTGACGCAGCGTCTCCAAGCTATCGACATGGCGAAAGGGTGTGACGGGTAGGTGGTGTTCGGCAAAAAAGCTCTTTTCACGCGCACGATTTTGGGCCGTGTGCAGGACATGACCACCGGGGCGGACAGGTGTGCCTACCTGTGCGGCAATCTCAGACACAGATGCGGGCACATTCTCAAATTCAAAGGTAACGGCATCGACTCGCTCGACAAAGGCGCGCACAGCATCGTCGTCATCATAAGCACCGACAACTTCATCAACAGCGACTTGACCCGTCGGTGAGTTGGCTTCCGGCGAGAACGGAATGACATGATAGCCAAGTGGATGGGCAGCAAGGGCTAACATGCGCCCCAGTTGACCGCTACCAAAGACGCCAATGGTTGCGCCCGGTAAAAGTGGTTTATTGGCAAAATCGGAAAAGTCAGGCATGGACAAAATCCTATGTGTGATCAAGCCGCAGACAGGCAATCTGCGATACTGTTTTTATAGGTTCCTATGAAGCGGCAAAAAAGGTCATCTCGGTCAGTGTATTTGCATCAACAAGCTCATCCATCCACTCGTCCAGTTGTTCATCATCATTCGTTTGTTCAATTATATCTACAACTTCATTTGATATATCCCCAAATTTTCGTTTTAATGACCGAATCAGCCGTTGTTGTAATTTTTGGATCAATGTTTGGGTGTTGGCAAGTTGTTGGATAACTTCTGGCTGTAGACCCATCAACCGTTCCTCTGGTCGCAGACCCATTAATCGTTCTTCTGGTCGATAGTTATTCAAAACATCTTCTGGCTGTAGACCCATCAACCGTTCTTCTGGCTTCAAACGAGACAAAATCCGTTCTACGGGATAATAATCGATGACCGCCTCGATGGGAAGTGATGGCAGATAATGCTCATAGATACTTTTGCCGACTTCCATCAGATATTCAGCTGTAATTTCATTTGGTGCAATCTGTGTCATATGTAACTTCCCTTTTTCAACAAGCGTTACTTCCAACCCTTGAAGCAACAGTAATAGTTCGGTTGAGATATACATCATCCCTGTATCTCGCAAGGTCGCAAAAGCCCATTCCTTTTCGGGGCGTTTACTGGCAAAACATTTAACCAAGGCGTTGTGCGGTTCTTTCGCCAAGTCGTTCAGCGATAGAATGGTGACTCGCCCGACAATTGGGTCATCACAGCGATAAATACCGGGCTTTTCAGCCGGGTAAAACCCTAAATGGGTTAGTGTTTCGTTGGATGGTGACTTCGAACTTAGCAAAAATGTGGATAAGACGGCTTCGGGGTTTCCTTTAAATTTTGGATTCGCCCGTAGCTTACTCGCCATATAGGTGGTGTCATACGAGAGTGCCTGACGAACTGCCCAAATGTTGGTCGATTCCGTGTACTTGAATTCAATCAAGATACGATTGGCGTCTGTATCACGAATACCGTCTGGCAACCGTGAACGCTGTTCCTCTGTCCAAACAGGATACTTGTTGCGTATGAGTACCAAATCCGCGACGGGTGGCTCGTTCATCAACTTGAGTTCAGGATACACTTCAATCTCAACGCTGGGTAACGCAAGTTCCTGTTCTCTGCCAAAGATACGATACCAGTGGGTCAAACTCTCCTCTGGTGGATTGAGTTCCTTTTCTGTTGGCTGTGATGAGGGGGCTGATTGTTGCTCCCCAAGTGGTTGTTGATTGTTCATAATGGAGCGTAGTATACACCAATGTGGTTCCAGTGAAAAGAACAGATGATAATAAAATGGGACGCGGACGAGCTCAAACATATATCAACATATAGGTAACTCAGCGTTCATCACCTGCGCTGCGCGATCTTCACGGAATTGACGCAGTGCTCGGCGCAGATGCGGACGGCTATTGCCCAGAATCGAGACCGCCATCAATGCAGCGTTGATGGCCCCAGCCTTGCCAATCGCCATTGTTGCAACAGGGACGCCAGCGGGCATCTGCACAATCGAGAGCAGGGAGTCCATACCATTGAGCGCATGGCTCTGCACAGGTACACCGATAACCGGAAGCAACGTATGTCCCGCTACCATCCCCGGTAGATGCGCGGCCCCGCCTGCCCCAGCAATAATCACCTCTAGCCCACGCGCCTCGGCTTGCTCGGCATATTCGACCATCCATGTCGGTGTGCGATGGGCTGACACGACGCGACACTCATGCGGCACATCAAACTGCGCCAACGTCTCGGCAGCATGACACATGGTTCCTTCCCAATCGGATGTGCTGCCCATAATCACGCCGACAACAGGTCTAACAACCTGCGATTCTTGCTCACTCACACTGCCCCCTCTGCATCCTCTACGCTCTCTGCGGTTAAATTTGTTATGTATGTCTGTAAATTTTGCTTAATGCGTGGCTCCGCGGGCTGCGCCCCTGGCACAAATGAACGCTCCGTCAACAATTCATAGGTGCGGATGTAGCGTCGTGATAGCTCCTGTGCCAACTCATCGCTCAACGGCATTGGATCACCTTCACCGATATAGCCCTGTGCTGCATAGGCCAGACGTACATACTCTTTGTCAAAGTTCTCCGGCTCTAGCCCAGCGGCAATGCGTTCAGCATAGGTTTCGCCAATCCAATAGCGGCTCGAATCCGGCGTGTGCATTTCATCAATAATGACCAATTCGCCCGCTGGCGTCAACCCAAACTCATATTTGGTATCAACCAAAATCAACCCTGCCCGTTGTGCAATCTCTTGCCCACGCTGAAAAATCGCCAACGCCGCCTCGCAGACCTGTGCCCACAATACTGGTTCCACCAAACCCCTTTCCAACACCTCGGCACTGGTCAACCGCTCATCATGTTGCCCCTTTTCGGCCTTGGTCGTTGGTGTAATCACAGGCGTCGGTAACTGCTGATTTTTTTGCAAACCATCAGGGAACTCCAATCCATAGATGGTGCGCTCACCTTGACTATAGCGTCGCCAGAGTGATGTATCGGTCACGCCTGTGATGTAGCCACGCACAACCATTTCCACTGGAATGGTTGTACATTTCTTGGCAACAGTAACGTTGGGGTCCGGCACAGCGATGAGATGACTGCCCAGAATGTCGGCAATTTGCTCAAACCAAAAGGCCGCAAGCTGGTTGAGGACTTGGCCTTTGTAGGACACGGTCCCCAAAATGTGGTCAAAGGCAGAGAGGCGGTCGGTGGTGACGATGTATAGGTAATCGCCATCGTCGTAAATGTCACGGACTTTGCCTTGGATGCGCTGAATGGGGCGGTCAATGCTGTTAAATTTTAGATTGGTTTCTTGTAATATGTTCATCATAAATCCCGTATCATCGCCTCAAACAACGCCAACCCCAACTGCCCTTGTGCAGTTCTCTGCCCTAACGGATTCTGAATCGGCACCACGTGATCCTCTGGATGCGGCATCAACCCCACCACATTCCCCTGTTCATTGCAAATTCCGGCAATGTCCAGCACCGACCCATTGGGGTTGATTGGATAACGCCCATCAGCGGGTTGTCCATCGACATCAACATAGCGAAAGGCAATAAGTCCATCCTCAGCAAGCTGGTTGGCAGTGGCCTCATCCTGTGTTTGAAAGTTACCTTCACCATGTGCCACTGGACAAAAGATAAGATCATCAATACCACTGAGAAAACCAGCACGGCAATTGGGTTCAACGGCGAGACGAACCCAGCGACATTCAAATCGACCAGCGTCATTCTCAGTCAATGTCACGCGACGAGTGGCCGTATCCCCGTTACCTTGCGTCCCGTCACCCGTTGCATGATTTCCTGGCAAAATCCCCGCTTTGACCAACACTTGAAAGCCATTACAGATGCCCAGCACACGTTTACCGCTGGCAACAAACTCATGCAGTTGTTCCTGAAAATAGACCTGCATATCCAGTGCCATGCGTGTTCCCGCCCCCAGCGCATCCCCATAGGAAAAACCACCGGGAATGAGCAGCATTTGGTAGGCATCGAACTGTCTGTCACCACGCAAAAGCTGGTTGATATGCACAATCTCGGCATTGCCACCCGCCAACTCACAGGCACGAGCCGCCTCGCCATCGCGGTTTGTACCGGAGGCGTGGATGATTAAAATGGATGGTTTCATTCCTGATTCCTTGAACTTTCTTGGATCGTCAATAGGTGGCTCGCCCACCGGAAACATCAAAAACACCTCCGGTTGTAAAGCTACATTCCTCGCTACAGAGCCATGCAACCATATCCGCATTTTCCTGAATCGTCCCAAAGCGTCCCATCGGAATCTTGGATTTCATCATCTGGATATAGTCGGGCGTCATCTCTTGCAGTAAATCTGTCTCGATCATCGCCGGAGTGAGACAGTTGACCGTGATGCCACTGCCCGCCAACTCTTTGCCCAGCGATTTTGTCAGTGCAATCACACCCGCCTTGGCCGCGGAATAAGCGCAGGCATTGGCATTGCCCTCTTTACCTGCCACCGACGCAATGTTGACAACACGCCCATACCCATGTTCCCGCATCGTTGGAACCAACGCACGGGAGCAGAGAAAGACACCCGTTAAATCAACATCAATGACGCGCTGCCATGCATCCAACGGATAGTCCCATGTCGGCATGGTTGGGCCATTGACGCCTGCATTGTTGACCAAAATATCAACTCGTTCTACGTGGCGCAGGGTCTCTGCGGTTGCCGCGGCAACGCTCTCCGCATCAGCAATATCGGTTTCAATAGCCAATGTCCAAGGGTGATTCTCGGTCTGTTTTTGTGGGGTCTGATCCCAGATGACAACCGTTGCGCCAGCTTTGGCTAAATTCTGTGCAATCCCCAAACCAATGCCTTTCGCACCACCTGTCACAACGGCGACGCGCCCTGATAAATCAAATTGAATCATTCATATCCCCTTTACCAGTCAAAATACGCTAAGATTTACGCTGGTGTCAACGCTAGCGAATTCAGCTCAATTAGATTGGTCTCTTGGTGTTTGGTTCGTGCTGCCAACCAGCGCGCAAATGAAGCAGAACTTTCACCCGAACGCTTTCCTAACAGAATCCCCTCAACACCGATATCTTCATCCAAATCCGGCCAATGAATGCCATACCCAGCACCACTGATTTGGTAATTTTCCCGCTCCTCCTGTGTTCCATAAGCAAGTCGTGGGAACCACACAATTGGGATAGAAACAGTACGGCCATCTTCAAGATCAACAGCAAGTGTATCTTCAGTAATATACACTTGGATAACTTTAGTTAATCTGAGGGTTACTGTTGCAGAAATTGTCCCATTCATTGACTTTATGAATTTTTGACCCATTGTAAAATATGCGTAGCCACAGCCACCAACGTCCCTTCCTGATTGGTAATCTCCACATTAGCAACCGAGCGACGACGTGACAGGTCAATCGAATCAACCGTGTAGGTGACGGTAATCGTGTCGCCGATAAAGACAGGGGCGATAAAGCGCACACGGTCAAAGTCGACGGCAACAGGTGTCTCCTCCTGGCTGGCACGGGATTTTTCAATTGCCATCGTCGATGTTGTTGACATAAAGCCCACCAAGAGCGCACCATGTACCATGCGCCGTCCATAGCTCGACCGCTTCATATACTCAGCATTGACATGGTTGGGGGCGAGATCACCTGTGATTCCGGCAAAGAGATAGACATCACTCTCACTCACCGTTTTGGTAAAGGAGACGCTATCGCCGATTTCGACATGAAAGTTTGTACGATCATGTTCATGCATAAAAACACTCCTTGGGCATTACCCTGATTTCTGCTGGCACATGTGGGGTGAAGCCCATACGCTGAAGGACATCCTGTTGTGGATCAACCCCTGGCGCCACCTCCAACAGCGTCATGCCATTGGCATCCAACGCAAAGACCGCTCGTTCTGTCACATATAGCACCTGCTGCCCAGTGGCGACGGCCTGTTCACCACTAAAGGTAATCTGGCTGACGCGTTCAACAGCCTTGGGAATCTCGCCATAGGCGTCAATCTGCAAGCGGCCATCACCAATGTTGTATTTGGCTCCCTTGGCTTCAAACGAACCACAAAAGACAACCTTGCGCGCATTCTGGGCAATATCAATAAAACCACCCGGTCCCACTGTGACACCACCGAGTTTGGAGACATTGACATTGCCCTGCGCATCAAATTCGCCAAACCCCAAAAAGGCGATATCCAACCCACCACCACTATAGAAATCAAATTGAGAGGGTGAATCAATCATACAGGTCGGGTTCTGGGCAAAGCCAAATTGTGTCCCTTCCAACAATGCCCCACCATATGTACCATGTTCAATGGTCTGATAGTAACGGTCATGTGTCCCCCATTCTGCCAGAATTTTGGGAATGGCGTCTGGCATCCCAAAGCCATAGTTGATGACTGCACCATCAAAGAGTTCTTGGGCTGCACGTCGCGCCACAACCTCTCGGATTGTAAATGGGCGTGGGGTTGGCGCAGGCAGAATCCCGCGTCGTTCACCAGAGACCGTCGGGTCATAGAAGAATTCGTGGCTTTGTGGTTGCGTTGGGTCCACCACAACAGCATCGACCCACGCACCCGGGATGTGTACTGAACGTGCGGGGAGCGTGCCTCGTTCGACAGCCGTGCGCACCTGCACAATCACCTTTCCCCCACTGTTGTGTGCGGCCATTGCCAAGGCTCGAATTTCCAGATTGGCTGCCTCCTGTTCGATGCTGATATTCCCATCAGAGTCGGCAAAGCTACCACGCAACAGTGCGACATCAATGGGAAAGGGTTTATAGCGCAACAGTGTCCGGCCATCCAGTTCAATCAACTCAACCAAGTCATCCTGTGCGCGGCTGTTCATCTTACCCCCATCTTGACGTGGATCGACAAATGTACCCAGCCCGACATGCGTGATTAACCCCGGTCGTCCCGCACCAATCTCGCGCATCAACTGCGCGGTCACACCACCGGGCAACACATAGGCTTCAATCTTATTCTCTTTTGCCAGTGCCTGCATCCGTGGCGACCAAACCCAATGTCCACCGATAACACGGCGTATCATGCCTTCATGGGCAAAACGATTGACACCACGATGCGCCCGATCCCCAATGCCCAACGAGTGGATAAACGTCATGTCATTGGGAGAGCCGCTCTCCAAAAAGCGTGCCTCAACCGCAGCCAGCAGCGTATCCGCCTCCACCAGCCCACCCCCACCGCCAATGGTGGCAACGGTCGCTTGGTTAGGGACCAATAGGGCAGCTTCTTCCGCTGAGATAAATTTATTCTTCATGTATGCATCCGTTTATCCACTGATTACCGATCACTGATTACCGACCACCCTCAGACACCTATATCGTAACCGTTCACTCCCCCCGCAGGCTGAGCGTGTCGAAGCCGGTGCGCCCCCTTCGACACGCTCAGGGGGCTGAACGGTTACCCAATATCATACAACGCCGCCCCTTTCTTAAGCAGGCTGCGCGCAATCACGGTGCGGTGAATCTCTGATGTGCCGTCAAAAATGCGATAGATGCGCGCATCACGATAATAGCGTTCGATGGGCAGTTCTTTGCAGAACCCCATGCCGCCAAAGACCTGCACACCTCTATCGACCACACGCCCCAACATTTCGGCTGACTGTACCTTAACCATCGAGATCAGTTCACGGGCGTCATTGCCCTGGTCCAATTCATGGGCCGCTTTGTGGAGCAGCAAACGAGCCGTATTAATCTCAATCGCACTGTCGGCCAGCATCTGCTGAATCAGTTGAAAATGGCCGATGGGCTGTCCAAATTGGGTACGCTCGTTGGCATAGTCTATCATCATCGTGAGGACGCGACAAGCCTTTCCCACCGCCCGTGCGCCGATTTGCGCCAGCCGTACACGCCCCAATGTTTCGAGAATATAGCGAAAACCGCGTCCCTCTTCACCCAGCAAATGCACAGGCTCTAGCGGCACATTGTCAAAGAATAATTCGACATGGGATGTACCACGCAGCCCCATCATGGGCTGGTCTTTGCCCACTGTCAGACCGGGCAGGTCCTTATCGACCAGAAAGAGCGAGATACCTTGACTACCCTGTTCAGGATTGGTGAGTGCCGACACGATAAAGAAATCGGAATAGAGTCCATCGCTGATAAAATGTTTGCTGCCAGAGAGTCGCCAGATGCCATCGCGTTTGACCACACGTGTCGATATCGCCGCCGCATCCGACCCCGCTCCAGGTTCGGTGATGGCAATTGAACAGGTACGCGCCCCCTCCACACAGGGCAATAGCCAGCGTTCTACTTGTTCACCTTCACATTTGAGCAGCGTTTCATAGACATTACCAAAAGCGCGGCGAATCAGGATGTCAGTAGTGTGACCAAACTGCTCTTCCATCAACATAGTTTCTAGCGCGGACAGACCACCGCCCCCAAATTCTTCGGGGATGTTGGTCGCATACAATCCCAGTTGTTTGGACTTTTGGAAGATGTCTTGGGCGATTTCCGGTGTAAGAACGCCCGCTTCTTCGACCTCTGCTTCAAGCGGGTATAGCTCGTTGGCGATGAAGCGACGGGCGAGGTCGATCATCATGCGTTGTTCATCAGTTATGGTAAAGTTCATGATAACTAACTCAATCAGCCTAGTGTCCACGCTTCCACAACATCATCAAGCGACAAGCTGACTAACACATCCCCATCCTTATCGTTGATTTGGCAATGAGACTCCGCCACCACCTGCCCCAAACAAATCAACGTCTGTCCATCCATCAGCGCCTCAAGGCGCGCTCGATTCTCCGGCCTCACCTCCACCAACAACCGCCCATTACTCTCGCTAAACAAATACTCTACCGTTGATATCTCCGTCTCAGGCAAACGCAACTCAGCCCCCAATCGCCCCGCCAAACACATCTCAGCCACCGCCACAGCCAGCCCTCCTTCACTCAAATCATGGCAGGCTTCAATCAGCCCTTCCTGCATGGCTTGATGGAGTAGCCGATAACGGTCGAGCGGATTCTCTGGCATAGTTGGGGCCGTGCCGCCCGTGTAGCCAAGGTGATGATAGAGCAGCGAGCCGCCCAGTTCGTGCTTGGTTTCGCCAAGCAGATAGATGTAGTTGCCAGCCGCTTTGAAGTCGGATGTGACGATATGGTTCATGTCAGGGACCATGCCGATGGCGGAGATAAGTAAGGTGCTGGGGATGGGTTCGCCGTTAAATTCGTTGTAGAGGCTGTCTTTGCCAGAGATGAAGGGGGTCGCATAGGCAAGGGCGGCATCGTAGCAGCCTTGGCAGGTGCGCACGAGTGCGCCCAAGCGGTCGGGATAGGTGGGGTTGCCCCAGCAGAAGTTGTCGAGAATGGCGATACGGTCCGGGTCAGCACCAACGGCAACGGCATTGCGCATGGCTTCATCGACCGCGCTGACGGCCATGGCGTAGGGGTCGTGTTTGCCGAGCAGCGGGTTGATGCCGTTGCTGAGGGTGACGGCTTTGTTGTGATGCCATGTCCCCAGCGGTTTGAGGACGGCGGCGTCGGCGGGACCATCCATCAGCGGACCTGTGAAGGGGCGTACCAATGTGCCACCACGTACTTCGTGGTCATATTGACGGACGATTTTTTCTTTGCTGGCAATGCTGGGATGTGAGAGCAGGGCTAATATAGTTCCGTTCAAATCCGTGATGGCGGGTGGTGTTGTAGCTGGTGATGCTGGCTCTTGCCACTCGGCTTGCATGTGACGACGGGGCAGACCATCATGCAAAAAGTCCATCGACAGTGTGGCGACAGGCTTGTCCTCATAGCGCACACAGAGTTGCCTGTCGCCCGTGAAGTGACCGAGAACGCTCATCTCGACATCCCACAGATCAGCCAAGGCTTGCAGACGCTCGCGTTTCTCCGGTGGCACGGCCAGCACCAGTCGTTCCTGTGCTTCGGAGAGCCAAATCTCCCAAGGGGTCAGGCCAGGGTACTTGAGTGGCACATGGGTTAGTTCGATGTCAACGCCCAGTTCTTCGCCCATCTCACCAACCGACGAGGACAGCCCACCCGCCCCACAGTCGGTAATCATG
>JBCCFC010000254.1:0-12679 GCA_039029935.1 Chloroflexota bacterium | reverse complement strand
CTCTCGGTTCGCACATTTTAAAAGTCAAAAACGGAAATATTTGGAGTGCATATTGATTTTCATAAAAATGTTTTTGACTTTTTAATGAAAACCAGTTCCGCAATGTCACATTAGAACATTTGAGTCGTTATAGGGAAATACTGATATAAAGTACATTCAGATAGAAATCTAAATGAATTTATGCCAATTCCTGTTTCCGCTCATATGTTTCCACGAACCGAGAGTACTTGTTGGTAGAAAAGTATGACTCTGCTGCAAAAAGGTCAAACCAGCTTAAACGTCCTACTTCTCACCAGTAGTAGAGATTCATGAATTCTACAGAAGTCGGACTCTTTTTAGGCAGGTAGAATGGCACGACGATTATGCCACGCCTTTTCAAGCGTATGCATCATAATTGCCGGAGCCAATGGCTTGCCGATATACCCATCCAGCCCATAATCCATCCACCGCGCCGAATCCTCCAACGTGGTGTCTGCTGTGACAGCGATGATATAGGGCTGTATAACCTCTCCATTAAGACTGCGAATACATTGTGTGGCCTCTAAGCCATTGAGGTTGGGCATTTGGATGTCCATCAAGATGAGATCATATGTTTTATCCTGTACAGCATCAAGAGCTTCCTGCCCATCCTTCACCCAATCAACTTTATAGCCAAATCGCTGTAAAATGCGCTGCGCGACTTTGGCATTCAAGCGATTGTCTTCGGCCAGCAAAATTGCGAAGGGATAGCGTTGAGCCAGTGTGTTATCAAATTGTTTTTTGATCTGTTTGCTGATAGTTGTGGAAGCTGCCTGTGTGGAAGCTGCCTGTGTGGATGGTTGAGGCATTTGATGGCTGGATACCTCTTCTGCTGATGAGGATTTTGGAAGCGACACCTGCCCCATATTCGCGGTTGGCTGTTGTTGCGCGGCGACTGTTTCTCGCCCCTCTGCCAAACACATGGTAAAGGTAATGGCTGTCCCTGCGTTGGGGACACGTTGAATGTTGATATCGCCGTTCATCAATTCACAAAGGGCGCGACAGAGTGCCAGACCAATACCCGCCCCTCGATTGGCAAAGGCTGTGCTGGGCGTAGAACTACCCTCTGTTAGGGTTGTATAGAGTGCGTCATCTCTCTGTTGAAATGGCTCAAAATAGTCAGCGAACGTCGCTTTGTCCTGTTTGCGTTCGTGATCGTGTAGTGTGAATTGCAAACGCACATAGTTTTGTTCTTGATTATTCTCTGTGATACTTTTTGTGCCAGTTTGCGTCACAGATAAGGAAAGCTGTCCCTCTTGTTTGGCATGAAGAATATGCGAAAAGATGTTGCCCAAGATTAACGCAATCCGTTTTTCATCACCAACCAGTGTTGCGGGAACGGATGGGTCAATCGCCAACGATAACGTGACCTGTTGTGCATTCGCTTGGGGCAAAAATTTGGTGTAGATGTTGTGGATACACTGTGATAGGTGAAACGGGGCTTGTTCAAGGCTGATGGCCCCAGACTCCGCTTTGGTGTATTCGAGGATGGTGTTGATGATGCGAATCGTGTCTTGATTGCCCTGATAGGCTTCCTCAGCATACTCACGTTGTTTGGGGTCAAGCTTAGAGTCGAGCAATAAGGTATTCATGCCTAGTGCCGCATTCATAGGGGTACGTAGTTGGTGGCTAATGGCAGTCAAAAAGTAGTTGCGGGCTTTGGCAGCCTGTTCTGCTTGCTGTTGCAATTGTTCATTCGCCTGATTTAGTGCTTCCTGTGCTTGCTTTCGTTCAGCCACTTCATGTTGAAGCCGCCGACCTAATTTGGCAAGCTGCCCAGCGCCATAGCCTATAAGGGCAACGGCGGCTGTCCCCACCAGAGATTCGCCGTTGAGCGTCCCCCCAAACGGGTCTTCACTTCCAAGCAACATAAAAAATAACCCGTTGAACGGCCAAGTGAGCCAGCCGAAGATGAAGGCAAAACGAGGTGTATAATACCAACCCGCAACGATAGCTGGAAGCATAACAAATGCACCTGCGGCAGCACCACCAACAGGGAATAGAAACGCGGCAATGATTGTATAAACAACCATTGACAGAATTAACATATTGTGTGATTGGCTAAAAAAGCGAAACATTGCTCCA
Source organism: Chloroflexota bacterium (assembly GCA_039029935.1). GTDB lineage: Bacteria > Chloroflexota > Anaerolineae > Caldilineales > Caldilineaceae. The sequence continues at coordinate 10,576 of JBCCFC010000254.1, read as the reverse complement.
AACAAAATAATTCTCTATCCATAATGATTATCATGACATCATGATACCAATACAATGTTACCCATTATACCAGACTTATTCAAAAATATTACCGCTATTTGTCGTATTTTAGTAACGCTTTTCGGCACTCTTACAGAATAAATTCAATTTTTATTGCTTGAACAGAAATTGTTAGGCTAATCCGCAAAAATAAAGTCCCAACCTACGTCCAGGAAGGGGGTACAATCTACTGGATGGACCAGTGTATTTGTTACCCCTTTCTGGACGTATTCATGGGGACTTTATTTTTGTGGATTAGCCTTATGGGATATTGTACACGAGATTGGTCCAATGATTGGATAAAATGCCTCTGAGTCAGCCCCAATTGATGAACACCAGTCATTGGATCAATCTAAACGTCCGATACGCTGCCTTCAACAGCACATCAGGCAGGAACTGGCTGTCCGTTCGCTGATGCAAATGTCGCCATTGCTGTTGTTACCTCTGCTCTGAACCGTTCCACATTGTGCAATTTAACATCTTCATAGCCACGAATCATGTCTGGTAACTCAGCCACCGCCACTGCTGGTGCATAGTTCTCTGGTGTTAAATCAGCCAGCAACCCCTCGACCATTTGGCGATACTCGTCAATCAATGCCCGTTCTAGTTTGCGTACATGAGCATAGCCAAAGATATCGAGTGGTGTGCCACGTAGCCCCTTGAGCTTTGCTAACACCTTGAATCCTGAGTCAAACCAACGGCCAAATGCAATCTTTTTATTGAACCCCATTGCCTTGAGCAGCGGTGGATGCAGTTGATATTTGATGGTGGCCTTTTCGCCAAATTGTTTGGTCACGGCATCGTGAAATTCTGACCGTAGTGTGAGCCGTGCTACTTCATACTCATCTTTATAAGCCATTAACTTAAAGAGATAGCGCGCAACCGCCTCGGTCAATTGGGTTTCACCGCCAATTATGTTCTGCTCTGCTGCTTGCACATTGGCAACAAAATCGACATACTGCTGTGCATATGCTCTGTTCTGATAAGCAATCAACTCTGGTACACGAATCTCAAGGAGTCGTCGTAATTCGTCGTCTTTAGTCGTCACCTGAGCAATTAACGTTTTTGCACGGGCATCCAGTTCCGGTTGAATCGGCTGTTCGCCAGCGCGCGCCTGCAAAACGTCAGAAAGTGAGTCATCGGCTTCGGTGACAGGCATCCACGCTGGTTCCAACACCATCTTGCGTCCCAAACGAAATGCCTGCTGGTTCATACGCACAGCTACCCCATTCAGTTGGATGGCATCCTCAATTGCCTGTGCTGTGAGCGGCAGAACGCCTTGCTGATAGGCTGCCCCCACCAAAATCATGTTGGCAGGCATGTGTGATCCAAAGAGATTTTCGGCCATCGCAATCGCATCAATATAGACATTTTTGTCCGCTTGGGTCACAGTGTTAATCTGTTGACTGAGGGTGTCAACATCAGGGAATTGCACCTCGGTCGAACTGACCATAGAGCCTGTCGGGGTTTTGCTTCGTGAGACAATCGCCACGGTGCGTTCTGGACTGGCCTTTGCCAAATTTTTGGCAGCAGTGCCACTCAGGATATCAAAGACAATGTAGGCATCCGTCGCACCTTTGCCAATCATATTGGATACCTGTAAGGATTTGTCTGACGTAGATTCTTGGATTTTGAGATGTGAAATGACCGCACCACCCTTCTGACTCAGCCCTGTTTGGTCGAGGCTGGTTGCTGCCTTGCCCTCAACCAACGCTGCTGTTGCCAGAATTTGGTTGACCGTGACGACGCCTGTGCCACCGATCCCCATCATATAGATGTTGCCCGATGTTTTTCTGCCATTCTCTGGCTCAGTTAGAGATGCTGGCTCGATGTTGATTTCAGGCAATGTCTTTTTCTTGAGTGGTTTATCACCCGTCGCTGTGCTACCTGCTGTTCCATTTTCTATCGTGATAAAAGCAGGACAGTCACCCTCCAGACAGGTATAGTCACGATTACACGATGATTGGTGGATCTGCGTTTTACGTCCAAACTCTGTCTCCACAGGCAAAACGCTGAGACAATTCGATTTTGCCCCACAGTCTCCACAACCCTCACAAACGGCCTCATTGATAAAGACCTGTTTGGTGGGTGTTTCAGCCTCACCCCGTTTGCGTTTACGTCTGAGGTCCGCTGCACAGGGTTGGTCATAAATCAACACCGTCACGCCCGCTGTGTCACGCAAAATCTCCTGCGCTTCATCCAGTCGGTCACGGTCCCAGACATCAACCCCACGCGCCCACTGTGTTCCCGCAGGGTACTTGTCCAGATCATGTGTGCAGACAATGATACGATTGACACCTTCAGCTTGAAGCGTTCGTGTTAGTTCTGGTACACCGAGACCGCCATCTGCGACCTGCCCCCCTGTCATGGCAACAACATCATTATATAAAATTTTATAGGTGATGTTGGTCTGCGCAGCAACAGCTTGGCGAATGGCGAGGTAGCCAGAATGGAAAAGTGTACCGTCTCCTAAGTTTTGAAAGAGATGGTTGGTGTTGCTAAAGAGCGAGGCACCGACCCACTGCGCCCCTTCGCCGCCCATCTGTGTAATGCCTGTCACGTTAGGACTCATCACAATTGCCATACCATGACAGCCGATGCCCGCACCAAAGAGTGAGCCTTCGGGCAGTGTAGTAGAGGAGCGATTGTGTGGACAGCCAGAGCAGAAGTGTGGTGTGCGGTTGATGGGTGCTTGCCCCGTGACCATCTGCACTTGGATGGGCGAACCAGGGACACGAACGTCCAACTTCTGCCCCAGTCGCTTCACCAGCAACTCGACAATCTGGTCCGCATCCAGTTCGGCATCACTGCGCACCAAATAGTGTTCCTGTTCATCACGCTTGCCCACCACTCGTGGTCGTTCTGCTTCATTATAGAGAATGTTGCGAATTTGCCCTTCGAGGAAATCTCGCTTTTCTTCGATGACAAAAATTTCTTGTAACCCATGACTAAACGCACGAATCTGCGTTTGGTCGAGTGGATAAATCATGCCCACCTTGAAGAGTCGAATACCCGCCTGCATCAGCGCTGCGTCATCCAATCCCAGCACATCCAGTGCCTCACGCACATCGTAATAGGTCTTCCCTGCCGCCACCAAACCAATCCAGTCATCGCTACTCGAAACCACGGTGTCATTGAGCCTGTTGGCTGCACCAAAGAGTTTTGCTGCCTCCAACCGTCCCTCAACCATCTCGCGTTCTGTCTCCAACACAAATGGACCAATCAGTTGCACAGTCTGATTGGGTTGCCAAGGTAATCCATTATACATAAACGTGGGGCGGATGATTTCTTCGATAGGACGCACTTTTGCCGTTGCATAGCCATCGGCAACATTGGTGATAATCTTAAACCCGACCCATGAGCCACTATAACGCGACATCTCAAAGCCATAGCGACCGAGTTCCAGAATCTCGCCAACGGTGCCTGGATAGAGGATGGGCATGTTGAGTTCATAGAGCGCAATTTCGGAGTGTGATGGAATGGTTGATGATTTAGAAATGGGGTCATCTCCTGCCACCGCCAGCACACCACCATATTTGCCAACACCAGAATAGTTGCCATGTTTGAGTGCATCGCCAGATCGGTCTACGCCCGGACCCTTGCCATACCACATCCCCAGTACACCATCATACTTAGGCGCGGGATAGAGGTTTGCAAGTTGACTGCCCCACACGGCTGTCGCCCCCAGTTCCTCATTGACTGCAGGCATAAAGGTGACGTGATGCTCTGCCATCAACCCACCATGCCGCTGAAAGTGCAGGTCCACTGTCCCCACGGGTGAGCCACGATAGCCCGACACAAAGGTAGCCGTGTTCAGTCCGGCACGCTGGTCCGCCCGATGCTGGTCCAACGGTAGCCGCACCAATGCCTGCACACCACTCATGGCGACGGTTCCCTCTTCAACTGTAAAGCGATCATCTAGTGAAAATTTTGTGCTCATAGTTTCCTCATTATTGCTCGTGATTAGATTGTGTCGCTGCTAGACCGATTTTAATTTCATTTTGGCGACCACCCTGACTCGAATGGTCAGAAGTCTAGCGAAAAAAGAGCGTAATGTCAACATCAAATTGCAGCATCATTGACAGATAATCGGTTGAGTGCTACCATTTTATACATAGTTTGATATATGCGCTTGCTTACTATATTAGGAGGCTCCGATGAAGACAATGGCTCAAGATGCCGTTGCATCACCTGCGCCCAACCAAATGGAAATTGTGCTATTAATAAATTAATATTGCTAAGGGATTCACACGACATTGCAATCAACACAGTATCGAAACCTATTCATCACACTTATCACTATCCTTATCCTCTGCGGTTGTGAACAGATTGACCCCAATGGCCTGAACTTTCTATCCGAGCCAATCGCCATCACGAATGTGACGCCACCTGCATTGCCATTCACCGCGCCACGTGTCATCCCCAAACCAACGACGGTATTCTCATCGACATCACCATCACCGCTGTCCGCCACGCTATCCACCAACCCTATCTCGGATACACAGACCGTGACGGGAGCGGGGACTGCGAATGACGTTAACGTTTTGGCGATCTTGATCCCGACTGAACGCCCGACGACACAGTCACCTGTGCAATCACCTGTGCAATCATCTGTGCAATCACCTGTGCAATCACCTGTGCAATCACCTGTGCAAGCAACAAAGACGCCTACGCCTTCTGCTACACCAGTGGCAACATCATTGGTGACATCTATAATAACACCAACTGTGGTATCTATTGGAACGCCGACTGTGCCCCCCCTAGCTGTCTCACCTGTTACGCCAACCTTGGCACTTTCAACCACAGAAAAAATACCTGCCATTTCAATACCAAGGCCAACGCCACAACCTGCGGTGAGGCCACAATCTGTGGGGACTCCAGAAATTGCAGAGACACCCGAAATCGGTGTAACGCCAGACACAGCTTTCGTATTGGTTCCGACACCTCGACCGACGCCAGAGCCGCTGCCGAGATTCTATAGTGCCAAAGCTGCACTCACCTCATTTCGTGCACGGGGAACGCTGAACACAGTGAATAACGTAACAGAGACGAGTTTAGCAGAAATAGATACAGCAGAAACGGGTACAACCTACACAACGGCGAGCGAAATCCAATTTGAATATGAATATGTCTACACGGGTGATATTTTTACATCGGATGAATATTATCAAGTACAGACAACGGATATCGACAGCGAGGGCAATGAGATCATCAATCTGCCCTTTGCGGTTTCGCAGATTGGTGACCAGATCGCGTTTCGGACAGGTACAAATAACTGGACAACCATGCCACGTGTGCAGTCAAATGCATTCCAAGTTGGCATCGACCCCATTGTCGACTTGCCCAATGTATTAGCCACTGTGTTGGATGAGGATATGAGTGTCGGGCGTGAGACCGTGAACCAGATTGAGACAATCCGCTATACTATCTCTGACACCGCACTGTTAGCACCGCTCATTTCTGCCAGCCAAGAAGAGGATGAGAACGAGCCTAATGATGCCTTCGTGGATGATACTGAAAATGGTATTGCCAGTAGCACGGTAGACACCATAAATGACGCGTCCGATGACACTGAGAATAGTACTGAGGATGGCACGGAGGGGAATGCTGAAGATGCCCCAACGGATGAGAACAAGCGTGACAATGAAACGGATTTAGATGGAATCGACCAAATTCGATTAGATTTATGGATTGTGTCACTGCCGAGCAATGCCGAGGCGTTGCCTTATGTTGTGAAATATGTTTTCTCGGCGACCACATTGCAAATGGATGACACGGACGAAGGGTTAGGCCGACAAAACGAGCAAACATTGGTGTGGCAATATGAAATTTATGATGTCAACAGCAGCGTGGCTTTGGCATCCCCCATCAATACAACCAATACAACCCGTTTCCTCGTCCCCGGGTTTGCACCGAATGCTTTCCCCATTCCACCAGACACAGACGTGACGGCGAGTGTTGCGGGTACACCCGAATTGAGTAGCGCACTCCCCGAAGAAGAATTGTTTATCTACTATCAAGAGACACTGGGTCAACTAGGCTGGTTGGTGGATGGCAGTGCGGGTCTATATGTTTGGCGAAATGGCCTTAATAGTTTCAGTATGTTTATCCGTAGTGACACGCTCAGTGGTAAAACATTGGTCAGCATTTTTGAGATTGAGTGATTGGATTAATGCCCCAATACATCCACACTTTTTTCGCGAGGTTGATGACGTAGACGCCATTGTCCAAATTCGCGTAGTAATGATTGGATGTGGTCACGTCGCAATTTCAGTTCCTTCTTCTTGCACTGCCATTTGTTTTTGACCTGGTTGATGACCAGTTGTGAATCGCCAAAAATGATGATGCTGGCTGTTTTGGGGTCAGCCTTTTGGTCGGCCAACCGTTTGAGTGCGGCTTCTAGTGCGGCAATCAGCGTGTCATATTCGGCTTCATTATTGGTCATGTGGTTGCCAAACTGAAGCCGTACAATCTGCTCCTGTGCGCCAGGCCAGCGCATCATATAACTGCCATAGCCATTGCCAGGATTCCCACGACTGCCACCATCAAACACCACCACAATCGGTTTTGAAGGAGCCTGGCCGGGAATGGGCAACATGGCATGTGGATCATCTGACGAAGCTTCTTGGCGCTTTTCTGGTTTAGGGGTTCCAAGCACAACTTTACCGCTCACCGGAGCGCGATAGCCATCAAGTTGTCCTTTATTTTCATTGGTGGCAAGATTAAGCGGCAAATCGACACCACGAAGCGGCTGTGTATCCCCTGTATCAGGATCAGGGGTATTCGGCTCAAATTTGTGCAGTGTAGATGGTCGATCAAACTTAGACGGTCTTGGTGTTGAAAGGTCGTCTTTGTTGGTATAAACGCCGCCTTTCGACTGTTCATTGGCAAGGTGAACTTGGCGTTGTAGACTTTGTTTGCGCGCCTCAACAATCATCTCGGTGTTGACTGTGGTGAGCACAGCAAGACGATTGCGGTCTGTTGACTGTGTATCAGTCGGGATCAATCCACTGACGTGAAGTCGTCGAAAGAGCTGGTGACGTTGTTGGGGGGTTAATTGGTCAATTGCCTCAATAATATCAGCAATGGAGGATAGGGTTTGATTTGTTCCTGTAATGATGAATCTTCCTCAAACTATGCTTCCTCGAATAACGGCTCTTTAAATTTCTTTTTTGCAAAGAGCTTTTCCTGAATCAGGTCATCTATATTCTCATCGTCCGCAAACAGTAACTCATCTTGGCGCAGCATAGCTTGGTCCCACTGATATTCTAAATTTTGCTGATGCAATTGCTGCACCAATCCACCCAACGGGATCCGGCTACGATGAAATTGCTCAATATCATACTCATAAAGTACATCCTTAGAGGCACCTTGCGTGACCAGTTTGCGGATGGTTTGTTCCACCTTGGTGATGTACTTCACGTTGTCTTCGATGCTGCTCTCGACTTCGCCCCGCAACAGAATATCGCCATGCCCTTGGATAATACTCTCCAGATTATAGTCATAGAGATTGAGAAGCGAGGTTTTAAATCGTGTCAAGTCACTAAATGGTGTTGAGATCATGGGAACAGGCATCATCAGGTCGCTGGCGAAAAGCACTTTGTCTTCACGCACATGCACTGCACAAACATCAGGACTGGTACTGGGCGAATGGATGAGATGGACCGTTTTCTCGCCCAAGCGGATCAACATGCCATCGCTAAAGACGATTTTGGGCAGGCGCAGTTCGATGTTGCGTAGCTCTGGGGTGTGCTCCTTGGCCTCATTCAGGGCCATCTCGCCATAATCAACCAATAAAGCACGGCACTCTTCATGGGCAATCAACTCTGCATCGGGAAACAGACAAGAGCCATTGACATGATCTGAATGACTGATGGTATTGACCACATATTTGATGCCTGTGGGACAGATGCGTTTGGCAAAGTTGATGATTTGTTTGGTTTCGGATGGAAAGGGAAGCGTGTCAATGAGGATGCCGCCCTCTGGGGTTACAACCAAGCCAGCATTCACCTCAACATACATCTTGCTGGTAAAGACCCATGTGTCATCGGCAACTCGTGTACGTGTAATTGGCCGCAAAATCCACTCCATGTACACTTCCAGAAAGAGGATACAAGTAATTGGGTATAACAAATAAATTCTATCCCTTCCTGGAAGTAATTGTCGTTAGTTACGCTTGAAATACAAAAAGACTCCACAGAGTCGTGTGAATAGTGGGTTCGAACCTGCAAAAGCAGGTGGGTGCCGGCTGGATGCTTCTGTTATGCCGCTAGGCTAACATGCCACATCACTTCACCAAACTCCCGTAAATGTATCGTTGGCTCGCCCCATGTGCTATTCGATCACGGAAACCGCAGAGTCTATCACTTTCTATTATACACTAGCTTGTCAAGCCCTTGCCAGTAATTTAATCAGTATTTTTTGTATTTCTGTAATCAGTATTCAGTAGGTCAGTAGGTCGGTAGGTCGGTCTTACCGAATACTGACACACCGAATACTGACACGCTGAATACTGACACACCGAATACTGAACTACTTCTTCGTCGGCTTCTCACGCAACCGGATATGCAACTCGCGCAACTGCGCCTCGGTCACGGAACTTGGTGCATCGACCATCAAATCGGTCCCTGCCGCTGTTTTGGGGAAGGCGATGACATCACGGATGCTTGTGGATTGCGCCAAAAGTGCTGCAATGCGGTCGATGCCGAGTGCGATGCCACCATGAGGGGGGGCGCCATATTTGAAGGCTTCGAGGAGATGACCAAATTGCTCGTTAATCTCTTCCTCTTCCAACCCAATGGCTGTAAACAGGCGATCCTGCAACTCGCCATCATGGATACGGATGCTGCCACCGCCGATTTCCCAACCGTTGAGAACAACATCATAGGCTTTGGCGAGAACACTGCCAGGGTCGCTCTCCAAATTTGTCCAATCCTCATCACGCGCACTGGTAAATGGATGATGAACCGCGTGCCAGCGTTTCTCATCTTCATCAAATTCAACCAGCGGGAAGTCAACGACCCAACAGAAGGCCATCTTGCGCTCATCAATCAGCCCTGCACGTTTACCGATGTCAAGCCGCAGATTACACAGACTCTGCGCCACAACGGATGGCTTGTCCGCAACCAACAAAATAAGGTCGCCAGCAGCAGCACCACTGGTTTCGACCAGCCCTCGAATTTCATCTGCACTCAAAAACTTTGATATCTGGCTACGTAGGGCATCTTTGCCGTAGTTGCCATCCGCGTCTAGATCGCCCGTGACACCAATCCAGGCCAACCCTTTGGCTCCATATTGCTTGACAAAATCGGTCATTTCATCAATCTCACGGCGTGTCATGTTTGCACCACCTGGATACAGCACTCCTTTGACCTCACCACCTTTGCTGATGGCACCACTGAACACACCAAACTCACTGTTGGCAACGACTTCGCTTGCGTTGAATAATTGTAGCCCAAACCGCAAATCTGGCCGATCTATGCCATATTTGTCCATCGCCTCTGCGTAGGTGATTATAGGGAATGGTGTCTCCTGAATCTCACGTGTGGTTTCCTGATTGATGTCATCTTTATGCTTGGTCACAAGCCCAATCAGCATCTCTTCAATCAAGGCGCGGATATCTTCGGCCTCAACAAAACTCATTTCCAGATCAAGTTGGGTAAATTCTGGTTGGCGATCTGCGCGTAAATCTTCATCACGGAAACAACGGGCAATCTGGAAATAGCGTTCAATCCCCGCCACCATCAACAGTTGTTTTAGCTGTTGTGGGCTTTGAGGCAATGCATAAAACTTATGCTCGTGCATACGGCTGGGCACAATAAAGTCACGTGCGCCTTCGGGTGTACTCTTTAGCAAAATAGGCGTTTCAATCTCTAAAAAGTCACGATTGGATAGATAGGTACGAATATAATGGACGATGTTATGACGCAGAACGAGATTTTGAAGCATTTGTGGGCGGCGCAAGTCCAAATAGCGATATTTGAGACGGAGTGCCTCATCCACACGTGCGGCGTTCTCATCTTCACGGTTTACATAGAACGGTGGTGTCTCCGATTTGTTGAGAATGGTGACTGTATCGGTAATCACCTCGATGTCACCCGTCACAATATTGGGGTTTTCAAGCCCATCTGGACGCTTGTGGACAACGCCTTGAATTTGGATGACATATTCGTTGCGCACTTGCGACGCCACCTCATGCGCTTCCGTTGCGGATTCAGAGTCGATTGTGACCTGCGTGATTCCAAAGCGATCCCGCAGATCGATAAAAATGACGCCGCCATGATCTCGACGACGATTGACCCACCCCGAAAGTGTTGTGGTTTGACCAATATGTTCAGTTGTTAACTCACCACAGCTATGTGTCTTGAGCATTTTTTATTTCCCTTCTATTCGTTACCCGACATATGAGGTGAGACCTTCGGAGGCGACGATGTATGCCATACATGCTCATCATTTTTCGCCAGCTCGTGAAGGTCAGGTTACTCGTGTCTGGTATACTGCGTGAGGGCATAGTTTGCGATGAGGACCTTCGAGAGGT
>JBCCFC010000253.1:0-12730 GCA_039029935.1 Chloroflexota bacterium | reverse complement strand
CTCCAACAATCTCAGTCCCCTCTCCCTTCCTGATTTAACATACTTTGGGAATGCACCCCCTATGCAGAACGAGTGCTTGCAATGGCCTTTTCGGATACGGATACCCTAGACCTAGCAGCACAGGCTGCGGATGCACTCTTTCGGCAAGGTGACATTGAGCCTGTCTGCAATTTTATTGAAGCCAACCACATGGCCGTTTACAGCAATCGAGACTATCCCGAATTCTGTGATGGTCAGATAGAGTCTGAACAAGGTTAGTGTTCCATCCCTACTCGTGTCAAAGGCATCAGACACAAGTAGGGACGGAACACTAACCTTGTTGTAAGCTGTTCAATATGTCCTTGACCATTACAGACTATCCCGAATTCAAGGAGCTAACCCTCAAGAGCATCTTTATCGCCATGCTCTATCATAATTCACAATACATCATGCATTCCGAGCCAGAGCTAAACCGCCGCTATGGTGATTTGGTGATGTTGTTGCGTCCCAACATGCAGAAAAGCGGATTGTTTAACCTGCTCTTTGAGTTCAAACAGTTGTCGCTCAACAAAATTATCGAGTCCAAAGATGATGAGCCTGATCAGGGTGAGTCAAAAAAGCGAAAAAAACAGAACAAAACACCTCTCACTGGTGCAGAGGTAAAGCGTAAGAGCCGCGCTGAATTGCTGAAAATTCCGGCTGTAGAAGCTGAGATTACGCAGGCGAAGACCCAGCTACAACACTACCAACAGGTGCTACGTGACGAATATGGCGTGGACATGAACCTGAGTAGTTTTGCGGTGGTTGGTGTAGGCGTTGAGCGAGTTGTGTGGGTAGAGATGTAAATCACAATGGAGCAAAACAATGAATGAAGTTCGATGGGAGCGTATGTTTCCCGATCAATTAGAGGCCGCATTTGCACGTTGTCCAGTCGTCTATTTCACCTATGGGCTGTGCGAGCCACATGGTCCCCAAAACACGGTGGGGTTGGATGCACTCAAGGCTCATGCCATTGCCTGTGAGACCGCACGTCACTTTGGTGGCATTGTCGCCCCGCCCGATTACTGGCACATTCACGAGTTGGGTGGCTATGCGCTGTGGGGTGAGAAAAATGTGGGCGAGGTGAAGCGTAAATGGATGACGGCTGTACCTCCTTGGATTCATTTCAAGAACATTTGCTACCATGTGCGCACGGCGGATGTCCTCGGCTTTCACGCCGCCATCTTTCTGACAGGTCACTATGGTCCCAACTGGCAAGATTTGAAAACTGTGCTGGACCTGGTGCAGCCCTATACCAAGACACGGCTCTTTGGCTTGCCCGATTTTGAGGCCAACCAGCCTGGGTTTGATGGCGACAATAAGAGCGGCGACCATGCGGGTAAAGTGGAAACGTCGCTGTTGTGGGCGGTCGAACCATCGTGTGTGGATATGTCACGCATACCGGATTCCATTGAGGCGGCAGAAGGCAATGTGCCACCCGTCGATGCGCCCAAAGAAGGTGTAGTGATAGCCACCTCTCCGCCCTACTTTGCAATGGGCAGCGATGTTTTAGAATCCTCAAGAACAGTGGGTGAACGTATGGTGCAAGATGAAGTGCAGTGGATTTCAGCCAAAGCTCAGGCTCTGCTGGACGCCTATGATGATAGCAGTGACGCTCCCAGTCTACCAACCTTTGCCTCGGTTGAGCAGATGTGGGCGCAGGAACTTCAGCCAAAACTGGCCGACTTCAAGAGCATGTCGTGGACGCGAGGCACGGATGAACGAGTGGATGCCCAATCGGTTTGGTATGAGAATTGGATGGTTCCGGAGGTCTATTGATTGAGCGATACAGCTTTATATTACGAATTTTTAGAAAATAATATCTTGTCACAAACACCAACTCATGCCATAATTCATGCATGGATCAGTTTTCGACATATCGCTCAAAAATTCGCAAAATTTGTTTCACCACCCTGCTGGTTAGCTTGATCGCGTTTGCTGATCTTGGCTGCACAGGTACAAATCTAGTGGGACCAGAACTATCTGAAACAGTTACACAGATTCAAGAAAACCTGAGCGAGGTGAGGGTCGAACCTCAATCTGTAATCGAAGGCATTGAACAGCTTGCCGCATCCACACCTACGCCTGAAGAAACAACACCAGCCGAGCGCGTCGAGGATGATTCATCTCAAGAGGAGCAAGAAACATCGGAGCCATTACGTCCTGGTGAGGAAACAGCGATGGCAACTGTGATGACGCGTTCATTACGGGTACGTCGAATGCCCGTCGAAAATAGCACCGTCATCTTTGGATTGAACGAAGGTGATGTCTATGGGATTAATGGCTGGAGTACTGACAGCCTGTGGATTCGGCTGGTCATCCCTGAGTCCTCGGAGGGCGAAGGCTGGGTCCGTACCCGTTTCTTGATGGTCGAGGGTAACATCACCGAGATTCCCATTGTAGAACTACCAGCCAGTGTGACTATCACAGACACAGACACCAGTACAGAAACGGTGAGATTGACCGAAGCACCTGTCGGCTATGCCCTGATTCAGACTGGCTCGCTGCGGCTGCGTGTGCGCAAAGAACCGGATGCGGACTCAAGGATTGTCGGTCACGCCCATGCCAACGAGATCTTCCGCATTCTCGATTACTCGGCGGATGGTGAATGGGTGCGCATTGCAGGGGCGGAAGGTGATGGCCTGACAGACAATCCCAATGGTGGATGGATTTCACGGCGATTTACGCTGCTCAATGACCCGACGATGACCGCGACGATAGCCTTAAAAAATACGACAACACCAACTTTGACGACACCTTTGGCGACATCCTTGACCATATCCCCGACAGAAACACAGCCAGAAACACAGGCAGAGACAAATATCATTGCCGTTCAGAGCATCACTCCACTAGGCGTGTTCACCGATCCTCTCACAACACCCATATCCATCGCAGCCATCACAGAGATAACTGCGCCAATCACACTCTCACCCGCAGTATCATTGATACTGACACCCACATACATCATTTCAGATAATCTTGTTTCGGATAATTTTGTATCAGAATCATTTACCATCACAAGTGATGACATTCTTTCCAACACATTTTTAATTGACCTACCAAATAATGAGATTTCACAGACAACGCAACCAACTACTGTGACGCCGATTGAACCTGCCACTATCGCATCTAGCGAAATCAATACCGAAATCAGCACCGAATCGGCGCACATCACCCTCAAAACACAGATCATCACCCAAGTGATTACGGGAGCAACCACCTTATTCACAGTTCCAACTGTCGAAATTATCCCACCCGCAGCAACACCCATCATTGCAGATGTTGTTCCAACGAATACGCCTACTATGACACCATCACGGGTTGTGGCTTCACCAACAGCGACGTCAGCCCCGCTTGTTCTTCTACCCACTTCGACTCCGACCCCGATTACGCTCTTGCCAACACCAACGCCTACTGAACAACTCATCTTACGCCCGACATCACGCGCTGTGACCAATACAAATACACAACCTGCCGTGACACAGCCCGCATCTATCATCATCCTAGAGCCAACCGCTACACCAACCACTGCACCAACAACAGAGTCAACACCCAGACCACGCTATATTAACACAGCCCAGATTCAGACAGAGGGCGGGCGTCTGCGAGTGCGCAGCGAGGCCAACTCCACCTCCGAAATTGTTGGCTATGTGCTCAATGGCGAAGTCTATCCGGTGCTTGAACAAAGTGAGGATCGACAGTGGATACGCATCCCTAATCTTGGTTTCCAAGGGGGTATCGCCATTGGCAGTGAAGATAACTCTGCTGAGGATGGCTGGGTATCCAAACAATTTGTGGTGATCATCGTCCAAGTGGTTGAAGAGACGCCGGAAGCAGGACAACCCTAACATGAAGCCAAATCGCATCAACACATCCGTACTCACGGTTGGATTCCAAGCTATCACCCTGCTACTTCTCGCCCTGCATATCTACGTGTACACATTTCCGCCAACGCCAACACCCATCCCTGAGCCGACAGACCCCGAAGCTGCATGGTGGGGCTTGTGGCCTGTGACCTATTTGCCATTATGGGCAATGATACTTGGTAGCCTTACGGTGTTGCTATCCGTTCTGTTTGCTATGTTTGCATCAACAAAAAAGTCGAGCTTTTCTCAAAAGCTCGACTTTTGGCACATCACCATCCCCATTACCATCTTCCTCTTTGCCGTTGTCTTTTTGAGCTTTCCCATCGCACACACACGCTGGGGCGACGCCTACATTCTCACCAACGCCATTGGCTGGCCCGACCCCGCTCTGCGCCTTACCCACTCATGGCAGGCGCCGCTCGATGTCTACCTACACAGCCAAATCTGGCTCAACTTTCACGAACTCTACAATTGGACAGATGCGACCCCCGTCTATCGGATTCTCAGCCCCATTGCGGGAGTCCTCTATCTGTTGGTTACATGGGCATTGAGCCGGAGATGGCACAGAGCATATCACATGCCGATGTGGGTGTCATTTGGCCTGCTATCCTCACTCGGGATCATGCAACTCTTCTTTGGCTATATCGAAAATTACAGCTTTGCCGCCGTCGGCATCCTCTGCTATCTGTGGTTGGCCCTCGGCGTTCTCAACGGACAACGTCCCTTATGGTTGGCAGCAATAGTCTTGGCCTTCACCCACGCCACCCACCCTAGCACGATTGTCCTTGCACCGAGCCTCCTCTATTGTGGATGTGTTCAATGGCGCGCTAATGAACACAAGCACACACTTAGCATCCTCACGCAAATTGCCATCCCCATGCTAGTGATTGGTGTCGGTACATTCGCCCTAATGGAAGCAGGCGGACATGGCATCAGTGCCTTGCTTGGTGACGACAAACCTGGTGGCGGTGATGGGCGATGGCTTGTGCCACTGTGGGCTACCACTACACGTTGGGAACACTACACGCTCTTTAGCTGGCTGCATCTTCGTGATTTTCTCAACGAACAACTATTGGTTGCGCCTGTAATTTTGCCTAGCTTGGTGTGGTTACTCGCTGTGAAGCGTCACTGGCCGAAGCATGTCAATACACACTTTCTGGGCATCGCTACCAGTTGTTACCTGCTCTTTGTCTGGCTGTGGAATCCTGACTATGGTGGTCAGCGCGATTGGGACCTGTTTAGTTTGGCCGCCATTCCAATGACGGTGTTGTTGATTGAGTTGTTGGCGCAGTTCAAGAAGAAGGATGGAGCAACGGTGTGGATAGGCGTGATGCCACTGATTGTGTTGCAAGGATTGCATACAGCGGCATGGGTCTATCAAAATACGTTGGATTGGTCTTGGCCTTAAAGAGGATGAGATTAAGCATAGAATTGCACATGACCAAGCGTTGCACCCGCACGTACATGGTCATTGGCCGCAATCAATTCTTCGGGCATGGTGGGTAGACAGGCGGACGAGGCGGAGAGCGAAATATTCCATGACCGTCTTTTACGCCGTGCCAGTGCAATATACAGATGGGCCAATTCAGTTGACTGTGGCGTTGACAGTCGCGCCAGCCCTTGATAGAGAGATACATTATCAACACGCCACTGTTGCGCCAAAGTGGGGCATTGCCCATATTCCTCCCAGGACAATAGTTTTCCTGTCGCTTCTCCTACAATGTTTGGGATCACCGTTGGAAAGCCGATTAGTTGCAGAAAGGAGTTGACCCAACTCTCCAACGACTGTGCTGGCGGTGCATTTTCGATGAGACGAATCGACACCCAATCGCTGATTGTTGCACCAGCATAGGTCTGTTCTTTTTGGATAATTGGTTTCAACGCGCCCATGCTCATGCCCAGATTGGTTTCGGAGACTGCTGTCATGGATTGCCAGTGGCTTGGGATGGGCAGTTCAATCGCCAAATCTTGGCTAGATATGATAGTTGTCGGCCATTGTGGATGTGTGTGGGGTTGTACCCAACTTGGTATCGTATTGGACATTCGTCATCATACTCATTGTATGTAATGCCCACTATGACTCTAAAAGTTTCATACCTAGATATATTTGACACAAATTACGTCGATATCCCCAACCAACCGCGCGTCAACTGAAAATCAACATTGTCATTTGTTAGTGTATTCACCTGCATCCGACCCGCGACCACATCCCCAAGCATCGCTATTATCTGAGCCGACCACGTGTCCGCGTTGCTGCTCAACACCAAATCAGCATGAGCTTGTCCAGCTTCATCCGTAACCAGCACAACGGGTACAAACGGATGACCTGCACGAGGCGAATGCGTATAAGCCACAATCACATCCGCACCCGTTGCACCCAACCCAGTCACTGTTTCTGCCCAATGAAGCGTTGGGGTTTCCATGAGATGAAAGCCTGCTTGCTGAATGGATTGCCCATAGGCAAGAGATGCATTGGGCTGTGACTGTAATGACAATTTTGCTTGAAATGCGTCTATGGTCAATAAGGAACTATTATGCGGCATAACGACACTACCACCCATGTGCACCACTTGTTGGGTCATGTCAGCAAAGCTGGCGGCAATGATTGGTGGCACATCCCCCTCCGTCAGCAGTGCGATTGTGATGGGCTTGTTTTTGTGAGGCAAGGGCGCGGCCATACGGAAATAGGTTTCAATTTTATCCAGCACCCTTTCAATGCCGCCATCCAACTGCACACTCGCCCATCCAAAGTCATCGCTAGACAGACCACGTTCATCCAGTAGTGAATGTAGGTAATCGTTGTGCGCCTTCTCACAGCCATGTTCCAAAAACAGGCATGATGTCACCAGCGGGTGACTGGCATAGCCAACCATTGTTTCGGCATAGATTTCACGTGTGGAGGCAAAGGCGACACCACAGCCCTCCGTATGCACCAAGGTCGCAAAACGGTTAATGGGCAGTTCGGTATCGAGATTTTGCTCATTGAGATTGGTTGCAGCCAGCCGTGCAATTTGTCCAGAGCATAGGCTTGTGGGCAGAATAAGGCCGATGTGGGGTTTGGTTGCGGGGATGGGTTCAACAAATGCATCATCTACCTGAATCGGGATTGGCACACCCGTTGGTCGTTCCCGCTCCAAAATCAAGGGGAGTTGGCTTCGATCTTGCTGTTGCCAGTTGCGCCAAATCGAAATCTGCGAGTGTCCTGCTAACTCACCTTTGCTTGGCTGACCCGAGGCAATCTCTACCAGCAAGTCCAATGTCTCAGCGGTGAGGTCATCCATGCTTGTACCATCGAGATATGCCCCAGCATTGACATCCATCTCGTTGGAGAGCAACTCAAATCGTTGCGTCGTGGTCATCACCTTGATCGTCGGCACAAAGGGGAAGTTGGTGATGGAGCCGTTGCCTGTGACAAAGATGATGAGGTTGGAGCCGCCCGCTACCTGCCCGGCGATGCTCTCCAAGTCATTGCCCGGCGTGTTCATGAAGTAATAGCCGGGGTCGCTCATACGCTCGCCATAATCCACGACATGCTCCAGTCGCACATCGGGGTGTCGTTTCATGGCCGCGCCAATGGACTTAAGTGCAATGTTGTACAGCCCGCGATATTTGTTGCCGCCAGATGGGTTGCCCTCAGCACTTTGTCCATGCCATGACAGTCGCTCCTTGAAGGTGGCGATATAGTCGAGGAAGGTCCGTGCCAAATCCAAGCTGCGTACATTTTGCAGTACATACGCTTCTGCCCCAATCAACTCATCGGTTTCGGCCAGGTTGGCGCGTCCGCCATAGCGAATCACCTCTTTGGCGACAGAGGAGGCCAGCGGATTGCCTGAAATGCCAGAAAATGCATCAGAGCCGCCACACTGAAGTGCAATTGACAGATGGGCAAGCGGCTGGGGTGTGCGTGAGACGGTGTTGACAGCCGGAAGCCATTTCTCAAGGATTTCTGCCCCTTGCTCTAGGTCAGCCGTCCAATTTCCTGAAAGAGTCATAAATTGATAGAGGACATCATCTAGTGGGTAGTTATGATCACGTAGGTATGTCTCCAACACCTTATTATTGACGATATCGGTTTCCAAATCCACGGCCAAAATCGCCCCCACATTAGGATGAACTATCAACCCTGCCAAGACCCGTAGCAGAAAATCTCGGTTGTTGAGCCGTTCATAGCCACTGCCCTCGGTGTGTGCAATCGGCACAATGCCGTCAATGTTCTCAAGCGAGCCAACCTTATCGGCAAATCGACTCGTCAACATCCGTGCAAAACTAGCCGTACTCGATGTTGTTCCCAACACTACGACCATGTTACGTGTCCCCACACCCCGTAACGCACTGCGTTGATAGCCCAGAAAAGTACGCTCTTCGGTATAGGGTGCAGTGGGTAGACCAGACCGAAAGGTTTTCTCGTTGATTTCATAGGGGACAATGCGGTCACGAAAATTCGGTTCGGTGGGAATCTTGAAGTCCAGCGACCGTTCGCTCAAAGAGGTGATCATACCTTCGTTGCAGACATACTGTCCCGGTGAAATCGGCTCTGTTGCAATACCAAAGGGTAGCCCCCATGAGTACAGCCCCTCATCCGGACCAATCGTCTGGATAGCAAAGCGGTGGCCGACCATAATGGTATAATCAAGCGTGAACGCAATATCCTCATACTGAATGCGTGTTCCCGCTTCTAACCGTTGCGTGGCGATGGCAACGTTGTCGTTGGGGAGGGGAAGCCGTGCGATTTTGTTGAATGGTACTGCATGTTTCATATGTCTTCTAACCTTATTGATGTCATTGCGAAATGCCCTTGTGAAATATCCCTGTTGGCATTGCCTTCTCTCGATGACAAACCCAATTCAGCATTTATTATACGATTTCTCCATTTTTTTTGAAAGGACGTATGGAGGTCTATCCCCCTCCATAACTTGAAATCACACCCCGAAAATGATATACTTGATACCATCAAGTCTACAAATCATTCTGCGATTTCACATAAACGTCAACATTAAAATCATTTCACTATGAGCGAATCAAATAACACTGAGCAAACCGTGTCTGCACAGAAGACACGAGGCGAAAAAACACAGGAAAACAATATACGGGTCATGATTGTGGAAGATCACCCGCTTCTTATTCAAGGGATGCGTCGTATTGTTGAGTCTGAGGATGACATGACTATCGTTGCAGAGGCAACAGATGGACTACAGGCGGTAGAGAAGGCGATTGCGGTGCAACCAGATATCATTCTGATGGATATCAACCTGCCTTCACAAAATGGGTTGCAAGCCACCAGCCAGATCAAGAATAATGCGGCCTGTGAGGAGACGGCTATCATCATTTTGACGGCCTATGATGATGATGGGCAGTTCTATCATGCGCTTCGTGCTGGGGCTGCGGCCTACTATCCCAAGGACGTGCGACCCAGCGAATTGCTCCCTGGAATCAGACTGGTCGCTGACGGTCAGTATGTGATTCGTGGGCGAGTGATGAACGAACAACAATCGTTTATGTGGCTGGTCAATGAGTTGCGCAACATGCCCATTGCTGGCACAGTGGAGGAGGCCGAAGACCGCTTCTCGCCCTTAAGCCCGCGTGAAATGGAGATATTGGGGTATATCACGCGAGGGGCTAGCAACAAAGAGATTGCCTATGATCTGTCCATCCGTGCACAGACCGTCAAAAATCATTTGAGCAATATGTTTCGCAAGCTGGGTGTAGAGGATCGGACGCAAGCGGCCGTCTTGGCCTTACGGCGTGGGTGGATTCGTTTAGAGGACACTGTATAATTATTGGTAAGGACTATACACGACTATGGCACGTCAACCATCACGACACTCTAGGCAAAATTATTATGAATCAAACTACCCTGGACCAAATCAATCTGGTCAAGGATTTATCGAATATGCATTGCTGATCATCCTGTTTGCAATCGTCCTGTTGTCCATCATCCTGATTCTGGGGGATGATCTGCGGACTTTTATCAACGATCTGATTCAGACTTGGTTCCCAGGGTAGGCGATTTGCTGCAAAGAGCATAGAAGGTGCAGAGAGGATGAGATTCTTTACGGAGTGGGGGCGGGCTTGTTTGGATTTGTTGTTCCCGCCAGAGCCACCACCTGATGCACCTAAATGTATTGTGTGCAAACAAATCGGTGATTTACTCTGCCCAGCATGTGCGCAACTCGTTGAACCGTTACCAGAACAAATTTGTGCAAGATGTGGACGCCCTGTTGAGGATGGTTGTTCGATTTGGTGTGATAATCCAGACCCACCGCTACAGATGGTTCGAGCAGCCGCATCTTATCATATTGCTCCAACTCGTCAGTTAATACATCATTTAAAGTATTATCAAAAACCAGAGTTGGCTCCATATCTAGCCAAATATTTGGTTGCTGTATTTGATAGACCCTGTTGGGTAGATATTCGAGATACAATTACGGCGGTTGTACCTATCCCAGGCGACAAGAAGCGCGAGGAAAAGCGAGGGTATAATCAAGCAGAATTATTAGCCAGTTCATTCTCTAATACCATAAATTTACCACTATACGTTGAGTTGCTTGAAAAAATAGAGACGTCCGAGTCGCAGACAAATCTTTCTTTCTCCGAAAGGGCAAAAAATGTAGAAGGTAAATATGTGGCTTCACCAAGTATAGCAGAACACTATGTTCTTTTGATTGATGATGTTTCAACCTCTGGAGCAACAATGGCTGCGTGTGCCCGTGCTGCGTTAAGTGCAGGGGCTATTTGCGTCTATGGTTTATCCATTGCCATGCCGCTACATGGGCATGATTAGGAGGTGTCATTCATGGCACGAAAACGAAGAATAGTAAAACAACTCACCACCAGAGATCGCATCTCTGAGGTCCTCCAGCGCTGGTTTCTGCGTGAACCCCTGCTCTTTGCAGTCTGGACAACGCATAAATTGGCGGTTGAGCCTCGTATCCAGACGATCCGTGTGCGCCAAGAACGCATTGAATATAACCCTGATTTTATCAAACGTTTGAATGATCGCGAGCTAGAGTTGGTACTCAAATATGAAGCCACACGCATTTTGCTCAAACATCCCTATCAACGACGCAAAGAGAACCCAACCGTTGCCTACACCGCCAGCAACATCACGCTTCAAGAGTATCTGCGTGAACCGCTGCCCATTCCATCGGCCAAAGATACATTTGGCACAGATGAGTATGATCAGCAATACTATGAATTCTACTATTATAGGCTATTGGAAGAGGAACACCAGCCACAAGGTGGCAACGGCAACGACGCTAACCAGAACATGCAGGGTGGCATGGGAGGGGGCGGGGCTAGTTCATCGGATGAGATGGATGAAGATACACCACAAGAGGCTGGTGGGGACAGTGCTGATGGGAGCGGTGCTGGTGGGGGCAGTGCTGGTGGTGAAGACAATGATGAGCAGCAACAGTCTGCTGGTGGGCAACCTCAACAAGATCAAGAGCAACCGCAAGATTCATCCTCACCAGAGTTTGAGGATGACGCACAAGAGCAGCAACAGCCAGCAGAACAGCCAAAAGAGCCTCTAGATCAATATGCCGACGCTGAAGCCAATGGGCGTGACAACACGCAGGATTGGGATGTCAACGAACTGCTCAACGACCGTATCAACGACCATATCCGTGTGGCGCATGAGAGCAATCGTTGGGGTTCAGTCGCAGGGCGTTTTAAGGAACGTGTGCTGGCGTCATTGCGTCCTAAGCTCGACTATCGCGCCGTGCTACGTCAATTTCGCACCAGTGTCCTGTCTGTTCAGCGTACACGTACACGGATGAAGCCCAGCCGCCGCTACGGATTTCAGTACATGGGCAGCCGTCGTGATTTTACGACCAAGTTGCTTTTTGCGGTCGATGTCAGTGGCTCTGTCACCAGCAAAGATTTGTCACGTGGTTTTTCGGTGGTCAACCGCTTCTTTAAATATGGCATCGAGTCGATTGATGTGATCCAGTTTGACACCGAAATCAAAGGCGAGCCGCAATCGCTGAAAAAGGCCAAACATGAAGTCAAGGTCTTGGGGCGAGGCGGGACCCGCTTTCATCCGTTAATCGACTATATTAACGAGAATAAAGAGTATGATGGCATGATCATCTTTACCGATGGCTTTGCCCCTGTGCCACCCAAGCCAACCAATCGACGGACAAGGATCCTCTGGCTCTTCAACAACCAGAGCAACTATGAAGGCATGGAAAAGAATCTACAACATATTGGCCGTTCGGCCTATTTAAAGGAAGACTAACGGTCGGTGGCTTGGTAGGTCAGTAGGTCGGTACTCGGTGACTGATTACTGACCTACCGACCTACCGATCTACCGATTACCGTATGAACACACAACAACCACATAAATGGCTCTGGCCGTTGACCATTGGTGCACTTTACTCATTTTTCATCTTTGGCTTTGTAGACAATCTCAAAGGCCCAACGCTACCTGCGCTGCTGGAGGAACTCAGCTTTAGTTACAGCCAAGGGGGAACCATCCTCTTTGGTGCGTATCTTGGCTTTCTCATCGCCACCATTGCGACAGGCATCATGGCCGACCGCCTTGGCAACCGCGTGGTACTCATCCTTGCTGGCGTTTTCATAACCATTGGTGTTCTCACGTTTAGCAGCGTCAGTGCTTTTGCCTTGCTCTTTGCCACAATGCTCCTCCTTGGTCTAGGCATCGGTGCGATTGAAGTGGGTGGCAATGCGCTCATTGTTGAATTAGGGTGGAATCCCAAAGTGTGCTAATTGCGAAATAGTGGAAAAGGAGGGAAAATAGACTCAAAGCGTACAGATAATTTAACCATTATGCCATAAAGGAGTCAAGATGCAAACCAAGTATATGCTAAAGACATGGGCATTAT
>JBCCFC010000252.1:0-12745 GCA_039029935.1 Chloroflexota bacterium | reverse complement strand
GACTTCTGTAGAGTTTGCTAATCGCTACCACTGGTGAGAAGTCGGACTTTTAAGCGATTGTGACCTTTTTTCAGCAGAGTCTTCAATTAAAAAAATTTATCTATCAATAGATAGGTAAAGTTGGCTAAATAAAAAGGCGTTATCCTGCTACACGCGCATCTCGTCCAACGACTCCTCAATCATGGTTTGCAAATAACGTGCATCACGACGCACACGGGCAATCAACATCCCTCCCTCTAGCGTTGCCAGAAAATGGCAAGCCGCACGGTTCGGTTGGACTGATTGTTTGAGTTCGCCGCTCGAGATACCCTGTGCAATGACACAGGCAATCCACTGCTCGTTTAAATCAAAGAACGCGGTTAATGCATCTTCTGCCTCTGGTGGTATCGCCATGAGGTCAGCCGCCATCATCCCACACAGACAGAATTTCCCCGCCTTTGTCGCGGAAATAAAAATATTGCCCAGCTTGCGTAGTTTTTCCGTTGCGCTGATATCTTGTGTATCAATGCCTTCCAGATCATCCTGATACCGTTCCGAATAACGCGTAACCATTGCTGCCGCTAGGTCTTGCTTGACCGGAAAATAATAGTGAATGCTGGATGTTTTGATACCCATTTCCTGTTGAATATCGCGGTAACTAAATGCATTGAACCCACGTGTTTGTGTAAACCGTTCGGCAATATCTAAAATTTTATGTGCAGTTTGATTGTATTTAGCCATAATCACCATTTCCAAATCACCTATCTATAGATAGATAGAAATCTAGCAAAACATTACCACATTCAGTGATAATTACAATGTAAATTATATTCCTTTCAGCAGAAACATGCGCTGACATGACTGGCAAATCGGTGGCATAAACTGGCTCTGAACCCGATTTGCCAGTCATATACACGCTGATTCAATTCCTATGCTTGCAGTCGTTCATACACCATCTGTGCAATGGCAAGGTCTTGGATGCCCATCCCTGTCAAATCGACAACACTGACGCCTCGATCTTCAATCATGACACCGTTTGTCAACAAATCACCAATCGTGTGGTCTGAGTCAGGATCAATCCAACCATCACGCGCTGCAGCCCCAAACTCACCGTGATGCAGACACTGCGCATGGTCATCAGTTACAATGGCGTTGGCGCGTTCCAGAATTCTGGGGTCTAGCTCTACCTTGCCGGGGCTGTCCGCACCGACGGCAACAATGTGCAGACTGCCTGGCACATCATCATTGGCAAGCACAGGGCTGGTCGCTGGCGTCGTCGTCACCACCACATCACACACTTCACACAACGCCTTGGTGCTTTCTGCCACGGACACCTGCAAACCAGCATTTGACAACCGCTGTTGCAATGCTTCCGCCTTGCCACGATTACGTCCCCAAACGACAATCGTCTGAATGTTCAGATGTGCGCTCACCCACAATGCCTGTAATTCAGCCTGGCTACCCGTGCCGACAATGCCAATCACCGAGGTATCATTTGATGCCCGCAGCCCTGCCGCCAATGCACCCGCCGCCGCTGTACGATAGGAAGTCAGCCAGCCCTCATCGCGGAAGAGCGCAACTGGCGCACCCGTCTCAGCGGAAAAGAGCATGACCAAGCCATTGTTCACAGGCAGACCTTTGGCTGGATTGTTGTAAAACCCAGATGCAACTTTAATCGCAAAATAGGGCTGGTCGCCTGACGACTTGGGCTGGGCGGCTTTGACGTGGCAGTCAGCGGATAGCGCACCATCGTCATCGTGAAAAAGGATTTGCATGGGTGATGGGCAGAGCAACTGTCCCGCTTCATGGGCGATAAACGCTGCTTTGATGGCGGCAATGGTTGGCTCGATTTCGATTACTTGGTGAATTTGAGACACATTGATGATTTGTAATTCGTTTGTCATGATTTGCTGTCAGTGTCTTCCCCAGATGCCCGTGTATGCCCCACCAACGGCTGAAGCAACGATGTAAATTCCGCAGGGATAATATACTTGGTAGACTCGCCTTTGCCCAAGTCCTTCAACGTTTCGAGGTATTGCAAGCTCATGGTTTTGCTTTCCACTGTTTGCGCCACTGCGTTGATTTTATCCAAAGCCTCTGCATAACCCTCTGCCAACAAAATCGTGCCTTCACGTTGCCCCTGAGCCTCCAAAATTTCTGACTCGCGTTGACCTTCTGCCTGCAAAATACGCGCCTGTTTGTCACCTTCGGCCACCATAATCGCGGCTTCACGCGTCCCATCGGCTTCGGTCACGGCAGCACGACGCTGACGTTCCGCTGACATTTGGCGACTCATGGCATCCTGAATATCCTTGGGTGGCACAATCTCGCGGATTTCGACCGCCGTCACCTTGATGCCCCAACGATTGGTGACTTCATCCAGCTTGATCTGTAGGTCTTCATTGAGTTGATCACGCTTTGCCAGTACATCATCCAGAATCATATCACCGACCAAGGCACGCAAGGTCGTTATGGCAATACCCCGTGAGGCTCCTTGAAAATCGTTGACTTCCAACACGCTGGGCAGGGCGTCAATGACACGCATATAGACCAAAAAGTCAATCGACAACGGTGCATTGTCTTTGGTGATACAGGTCTGCGGTTCCACGTCAAAGAACACTTCACGCAAATCAACGCGTATGCCACGATCAACAAAGGGAATCAGTAGAATCAGTCCCGGCCCTCGCGCACCCAATGCCCGCCCCAAACGGAAGATAACCATCCGTTGATATTCAGTTACAATACGGATAGACGCTGCGAAGAGGACAATTAACAATGCCAGCAGTGCAAAAACTGCGAGTATCGTTCCCAGAAAATTACTCCTTGTTGAAAAGTTGAAAGGTTGAAGGGTTGAAGGGTTGAAGGGTTGAAGGGTTGAAAGTTCATTCATACACCATCACACCCATACACCATCACACCCCATCACCGTCAATTGGTTCGACCGTCAAAGTGAGGCTATCGACGCCCGTGATGCGTACACGCTGCCCCGCCGAAATTTGTTGGTTTGGCTGTGTCTGCGCATTCCAGAGTTGGCTGTCAAACCAAACACGGCCTGTTGGCGTCAGTTCTGTGCGCACGGTTGCCACTTGGCCGATGAACTGTTCGTGACCTGTACGAATCGGGAGTGTACGCGCACGGGCCAATTGAAAGATGACCAAGAAGATAAAGGCAACCATCAGCGCGGTGGTGCTGGCGAGAACCCAAGGGCTGACACTCACATCGGGGAAAACAAAGTCAGTACGCGCAAAGGGATTCCAGTCGGGTCGGAAGAGCATCAGCCCACCCAACAGGAAGGCTATTGTCCCACCGATGCCCAATGCACCGATGCCATCAATCATCAACTCCGCCACCATCAGAATCACAGCGAGGACGATAAAGGCGACGCCCACCCAGTTTGTGGGTAGATTGCCCAAGGCAAAGAATGCCAGCATCAGCGAGATGACACCCGTGATGCCTGGCACGAGGGTCCCCGGATTGTAGAGTTCGGCAATGATGCCAATTGTGCCAATGCTGATGAGGATAAAGGCAAGATTGGGGTCGCTGAGAACATGGAGAAACCGTTCGGCAAAGTTCATGGGGGCCGCGTGGCGAGGTGCATTGATGACATCCAGTGTGACCTCTCCTACCGCTGTCTCCACGGTCCAGCCCTGAATTTGTTCCAGCAAATGGTCAATATCATTGGCAACCACATCAATCACCTTGAGTTCGAGTGCCTCGTTTTCGGTTATAGAAACGCTCTCACGCACGGCTTCTTCTGCCCATTCAGCATTACGTTCACGCATCTCGGCCAATGTGCGAATGCTGGCAGCGGCATCATGCACGGCCTTGTCAATCAGTGTTTCATCTGGCTGTTCGCCGCCCAAGTTGACAGGATGCGCCGCTCCTGTGTTGGTGCTGGGTGCCATTGCCGCCACATGGCTACTGACCAATACAAATAGCCCCGCCGACGCTGCCCGCGCTCCAGGTGGTGTAACATAGACGGCCACAGGGACAGGTGAAGCCAGAATCGCCTGGGTCATGGCGCGCATGGATGTATCCAACCCCCCCGGGGTGTCAAGCTCTATCACGACCAGACTGGCCTCTTGCACCTCGGCCTCTTGTAGCGCGCGCTCTAAATAGTTCGCGACGGGCGGGTTGATGATGCCATTGATTTCTAAAATATGGACAGCCCCACGGCCCGCGTCGTCATCCTGTGCGCGCACAAAACCACCGCTCGACAGCAGTAACCCGATACCCAGCACCATCAACAGCACCATGAGCCGCATTCGCCGTTTTTGTTGATACAAAATCATTTTGCTCTCCTTCCAACCAACCCCACCATCGCCACGCTATACCTGTTCAAAACCGGATGGGGCTACCATACAGGTTTGGACAGTATACATCACACGCAGTTCATTTTCTGCAAGGGCTGCTCTAATTATAGTCTGTGTGCTGAAACAATGCGAGGACTACACCGAGGCTGTCACATCTTCTGTTGCATAGTTGACCGTGATAGCCTCATCACGTGGAATCGACACGGCAACAGGAAACGCGATGACACCAGCGGTCTCCACTGCGGACGCGTTAGTGATGCTTAGACACGGTGTTGATTCGTTATCAAGAATCGACCCAACGCCCTGACTATCGTCGAAAACGGCATTGATCGGTCCACTCAAATTGAGCATAAATGTTTGTGTATTTTCTGCATAATCATCCTCCAAAATGGGCACAGCGATTGTCTGTGTCATGACACCCGCAGCAAAAGTCAGGGTTCCACTACGACTTGTGTAATCATTGCCTGCAAGGGCGGTATGATCAGCGGTGGCATAGGCGACTGTCACGCCCTCTTCCGGGGCGCGATCAAGCGAAACTGTAAAGGTCATCACCCCTGCGCTCTCGTCGGCGGTGACATCATCAATCGCAATCGACGGCGGAATTTTCACGGTGTTGGTGACACGTGCTCTGACAGGTGTAACGATTTCTATACTTGTGACAGTGGCAGTATTGGTCAACCGAAATCATGCTGCCCTGCGCGACTCCTTCGGCATTATACCGTTGTGCCCGCACAAACTCCGAGGCACCACTCCATGCATACCAAGTGACGATAAAATTGCCCGCGTCATCTATGGCAACCTTGGGGTGATCTGGGTTGTCCGCAGTGGTCACTTCAATGGGTGTGGAGGCGACGCCAAATTTGGTATAGCGTCGCGCCATGATGGTACCCGCAGAAGATCAGACAATGACAACATCGCCATCATCGTTTTTGGCAACATCAGAATTCAGTTGAGATTGTAGCTGTTGAACGCTGACACGAAAATCGTCAGCAACAGGTTGTGGATCGGGTGGATCGGGTGGATCGTGTAGATATGCGGCATGGGCAGGTTTGTTGAAAACAATGGTAAGTCCTAAAATGGTTATAAAGATGATTGATAGTCGTTGAACGTCAGTCCGCATGAGTTGATGTGAACGCATTATATTACCCTCTCGTTCGTTGTAGCATGTAAAAATTCTGAGGATTCCAAAAACGCAGCATCTGTCATCCCTGTCTGTCATCCCTATCTTTCATCACTGCCCGCCAATTCCTGGAACCCCGTCATCCTTACTCTTTCTTCCCTTCTGATTTAATACTCTTCACATCAATAGAGTTTGCGGCGGTTGAGTTTGATACATCAATTTGTGAGGTAAGGCCATTTATTATAGAATTATACCTATGAGGTCGTATGTACGAGAATATTTGCAAGCGAGAATTCTTGAAAGTATGCAAAGCTCAGGGGCAATGATTCCGCTGGCCTTCATTGGTGGAACAGCCCTGTTTCAGCAACAAAAATTGCAAAATTCGCAAGTATAACACAAAAACAAGGACAGTAGTGGAAAAATCCAAAAAAATCTTCACTCGCTTACTAATAGGTGGCATCATCGGGTTCTGTTTTGTGAATATCTTGATTTTACCGATATATTATGAGGGCCGCTTTATCTTAGATGCCCTCAAGGTATTGGGAACAGCCGGATTCGTTGGTGGAGCAATAGCTGGCGGTGTCTTTGCATTGAATACGAGCAGGTCACGGCTCATCTTCACCGTAAGTCTAGGTAGTCTGTTTTGTTGCACACTTACAGGAGTTGGATTATTCGCCTATTCTATTCTTCCTTGGCCCTCACCCAAACCATATCTAAATGCTCAGGTCAGTACAGAGACAGAGCCAACCGGATCATGGGGAATGCAGCAAACAAAAACCTATAAAACCAATGTATCTATCGTGGAAATACAGCAACATTATAACGATGAGATGCGCCGCTATTGTGTGTATTCATGGAAATATGAAACAGTCAACGACCAAGACAGTGGTGATATATGTAAAAAAACGCAGTGTGAAATTCGTCGTTACAAGATGGACCAAGAATTTCGAGTCGAGATGTGTTTAGGTTCCGATAAAGAAGTTAAGGTCGAGCAAATAGTTTTGTGGGAAGATTAGCGAACAACTATCAGTAAAGTTCCCAAAAACCAACCCACTAATTTGGCATTTTGCTTACATACCTGTATAATCTCACCACCTATTGCCATACGGCGTAGTCTGACAATATTACCAACAAAAAAATTTGCTATACATAGATGGCTCATATTCAGTAAGTGTGCAAACGCAATAATTTCCCAAAGGCGAAATCATCGGTTTGCGCACTTTTTTGATATGAGCGACAGAGAAAACTAGGAGACTTCATGGCTGTTCTTGATATTCAAGACGTTCATGTCAGTTTTGGTGGGGTCAAGGCACTGCAAGGGGTGGGGATGGAGCTTCAGGATCGGGAGATTCTGGCGGTCATCGGTCCCAACGGTGCAGGCAAGACCACGCTAATCAACTGCATCAGCGGGTGGTATCATCCCAATCAGGGGACGGTCCATCTCAATGGGCAGGATATTACGCAACTACCCACAGAACAAATTGCCAAACTTGGCATTTCTCGCACCTTCCAAAACATCGCCCTCTTTCGGGGCATGACGGTTCTGGACAACATCATGACAGGTGCACATATCCACATGAAATCCAACTTCCTCACCAGTGCCCTCTATTGGGGTCTGGCACAGCGTGAAGAGGTGCGATACCGCGAGGCGGCTGAGGATATCATCGACTTTTTGGAAATTGAACACATTCGCAAGGCAACGGCTGGGGCGATTCCAATGGGGCTACAACGCCGCGTTGAGCTGGGTCGCGCCCTTGCAATGCAACCATCGGTCCTGCTACTGGATGAACCGATGGCGGGGTTGAATGTGGAAGAGAAAGAGGACATGGCACGCTTTATTTTGGATGTCAATGAGGAGCGGGAGATTCCGATTATTCTCATTGAGCATGACATGGGTGTGGTCATGGATATTTCGGATCGAGTCGTGGTGTTGGATCAAGGCATCAAAATTGCGCAAGGTACACCGGATGTGGTCCGAGCCGACCCACAGGTGATTACCGCTTATCTTGGGGCGCAGGCGGAGATTTAGGTTTGTCGGTAGGTCGGTGTTCGGTAGGTCGGTGGTCGGTGCGTTGGTATTCAGTGACTGACCTACTGAATACCGAATACTGACCTACTGAATACTGATTACCGACTTACTGCACAAGACGGAGTACACAGAAACAATGGACAATCAAGCACAAGATACGCTCCCTAAGTTGTTGTTGCGCAATGCCAAGAAGTGGCCGCGACGGGCTGCCATCCGTGAGAAGGACTTGGGCATTTGGCAGACATATACTTGGGTGCAGTATTTGGAGAATGTATCGGCGTTTGCGCTGGGGCTGCATAAGTTGGGCTTCAAGAAAGGCGACCGATTGGGCATTATCGGCGATAATCGTCCGCAGCTTTATTGGGCGATGGCGGCAGCACAGAGCTTAGGGGGAATGCCAGTCCCGCTCTATCAGGATGCAATTGCACAGGAAGTACAGCATGTGTTGCAGGATGCAAATGTAAAGATGTTGGTGGCTGAGGACCAAGAGCAAGTTGATAAGATTCTGGAGTTGTTTGATCAGCTTCCTATGATGGAAAAAATAATTTATGATGATCCCCGAGGAATGCGTAATTATGAAAACCCAAATTTATTGAGCTATACAGATGTTCAAATCATGGGGGAAGAACAAGCAAAAAGTGATACGACTCTTTTTGAGAAGCTTGTTAACCAAGGCCAAGGTGACGATATTGCCATCATCCCCTATACATCAGGCACAACCTCACGCCCCAAAGGGGTATTATTGACCCATACCAATCTGATATCTGCGGCAGACATGTTTGTTTCCGTTCAGCCTGTCACCGAAAAGGATGAACTCATGGCCTATTTACCGATGGCATGGGCTGGCGATCACCTACTGTCCTATGTCTTTAGTATATCTACGGGGGCGTCGTCCAATTGTCCAGAACAACCACAGACCGTTCAGCGAGATATTCGGGAAATCGGCCCCACATCACTTTTTGCACCACCACGCATCTGGGAAAACATGGTTTCGATGACGCAGGTAAAAGTGGCAGATTCAGATTGGATCAAACGAAAAATCGCCAATTACTTTATCGATTTAGGCATGGCTGTTGCAAAGAAACAACTGGACAATGAGCCGTTGACCGGTCAAGAAAGATGGATGCACAGACTCGGCGAACCTTTAGTATATGGCCCATTACGCGATCAACTGGGGTTGCGTCGTGTCCGCTTTGGCTTAACAGCGGGCGCAGCCATTGCACCTGAAATCCTGCTATTCTTTCACGGTATGGGTGTTAACCTCAAACAGCTTTGGGCCATGACTGAAACGGGGGCTTTGGGCACGATGCACCGCGATGGCGATGTCAATCCAGAAACGGTCGGCCCACCCGTTGATGGTGTGGATATGAAAATCAGCGAGAGTGGTGAGCTATTGGTTCGTGGTCCTAATGTTAGTCCAGGATATCTCAACAACGAGGAAGCCAATGCCGATTCATGGGTTGATGGCTGGCTGCGTACAGGCGATGCGGCCATCATTCAGCCTGATGGTCATATCGTGGTTGTGGACCGCGTGAAGGATGTCTCCAAACTGGCCGATGGTACAGTCTTTGCACCACAATACATTGAGAATAAGGTTAAATTTAGCCCCTATGTCAAAGAGGCTGTGGCACTCGGTGATGATGAAGGCTTTGTTTCTGTTATGATTAACATTGACTTAGAGGTCATGTCCAACTGGGCAGAACGCAACAGCCTTGCCTACACTGGTTATATCGACCTTGCCCAAAAGGCAGAGACCTATGACCTGCTTCACGATGAAGTTGCGCGTATCAACCAGACGATTTCACCAGAGCTACAGGTTAAACGATTCTTGGTTCTCCACAAAGAGCTAGACCCAGATGATGAAGAAGTGACACGCACACGCAAGGTCCGTCGTGGCTTTGTGGCGCAGAAATATGCCAACATTAAGGACGCCCTCTATACAGGCAAAGATGATGTTGTGGTCAACGCGCTTGTGACCTATGAGGATGGACGGACATCGGAGATTGAGCGTGAGTTGAAAATCAAGGATGTGACAAACTAATGGAAAATTTTCTCAAAGAACTATCATTCTTCTTCGACCTGCTGCTCAATGGTCTGCTCACGGGCATGTTATATTCGTTGATTGCATTGGGCTTGGTCTTTATCTATAAGGCGTCGGGCGTCCTCAACTTTGCACAGGGCGCAATGGTACTGCTCTCAGGTTTCTTGGTCGCACTGTTGATTAACTGGGGCGTCCCTATCTGGGCAGCGGTTGCGCTTGGTGCAGCCGTGATGATTGGTATGAGCTTTGTCGTCGAGCGCATGGTCCTACGGCCATTGGTGGCACAGCCCATCATCAGCTTGATTATGGCAACACTTGGCTTGACGATTTTTATTGAAGGCTTACAGACCTTTACCAGCAACATCTGGCCTGTCTACACCTTGAACATTGGCATCCCTAGAGCACCAATCATGTTAGGTGATATTTTCATCTCGCCTGTCAATGTCGTCGGTGCGGTTATTGCGTTGCTCCTGTTTGCGGGTGCAGGCTACTTCTTTATGTATACACGCACAGGCATGGCTCTCCGTGCGGTGTCCGATGATCACGAAGCAGCGTTGTCGGTGGGCGTCTCCATCAAGCGTCTCTGGGTCATCGTTTGGGGCGTCGCAGGTGTCGCAGCGATGTTGGCTGGATTGATTTGGGGTAGTCGGCTGAGTGTTCAAGCATCGATTGCATTGCTGGCATTCAAAGCCTTCCCAGTCGTCATCATGGGTGGCCTCGAAAGTATTGTTGGGGCACTGGTCGCGGGGTTACTCGTCGGTGCCGCCGAAAACCTAGCAGCGGGCTATCTCGATCCGTATATCGGCGGCGGTACAAAAGACTTCTTCCCCTATTTCATCATGCTCATCGTTCTATGGGTACGCCCATACGGTTTGTTTGGACGCGAGATTATCGAACGCGTATAAAAGGAATTAACCGCAGAGAGCGCGGAGAACGCAGAGAGAAGGGGAGATGGGAGATGGGAGATGGGGAGATGGGGAGACAAGGTACACTCTTCAACCTTTCAACTCTTCAACCTTTCAACTCTGCCCCCTCTGCGCTCTCTGCGGTTAGAGATAAACGGAGAAACACATGATTAACCGTGAATGCGGTGTCTACAAAACAACCTATCAGGGCGATATGGGCTTTTATCGCGTCCCGCTGGCGCGATGGTCGATGGTCGTCATCGCAGTGCTGGCAATCGGCGTCGTCCCATTGGTCGCCACAGACTACTGGTTCCGAGCCATTATCCTGCCCTTTGTGATCTTCTCATTGGCAGCGATTGGACTAAACTTGCTGGCAGGCTATTGTGGGCAGGTATCCTTGGGACATGGGGCCTTTATGGCGGTGGGTGGCTATACCTCCGCCATTTTATATGCCTATGATTTGCCCTTTATTCTCAGTATGATCTTGGGTGGTGTCATGGCCGCCGTGGTCGGGCTGCTCTTTGGCATCCCGTCCGTGCGCGTCAAGGGGCTATACTTGGCATTGGCGACGTTGGCGGCGCAATTTGCATTGCCCTGGGCGTTGAGCCGTACTGTACCGTTGTTCGCCCCAGCAGGGCTGGCATTGGCGGGTGGTGACACATTGAAACCACCTGCGCTCTACATTTTTGGCATACTCATCAAGAGCAATACAGCGCAATATTATGTCTGCTTGGCGATACTGGCTGTGATGACCATTTTGGCGATGAATCTAGTCCGCACCCGTGTCGGGCGTGCGTGGATTGCCATCCGCGACCATGATGTGGCCGCACGAATTTTGGGCTATGATATCACGTGGTACAAGCTGCTGGCCTTTGCCATCAGTTCATTCTACGCGGGTGTGGCAGGCTCGCTCATGGTCTTCATCTATTTTGGTGTAGCACACATCGCCGAATTTAGTCTCAACCTATCGATTGAAATGTTAGCTGTTGTGATCATCGGCGGCATGGGGAGCATTCTAGGCAGCTTCTTTGGCGTGGCCTTCATCGTCTTCCTGCCTATCTTCCTCAATCAACTCCTCACGGCGATAGGCAGCATTGGCGGCTTTACCATCAGCAGTGGTATCATTTCAGGAACCGAGTCACTGATTTTTGGGTCACTGATTATCATGTTCTTGGTCATCGAACCGATGGGATTAGCAAAACTCTGGGCAAACGTTCGGGATTATTTCCGACTTTGGCCGTTTTCTTATTAAAGAATTTTACCGCAGAATGCGCGGAGAGCGCAGAGATGAAGAAGAGAGAGGGAGACGGGGAGAGAAGGAGAGAGGATACGGGAAGACGGAGTGTCAGTACGAAATTTTCAACTGACCCATTCAACCCTTCAACTTTTCAACCCTTCAACTTTTCAACCCTTCAACTTTTCGGTGAATCAAAATTTTTCTACCTACTTAAGGAGTAACTACATGTTGAAAAGCAAATCAACGGTCATGAATCTGCTAACTGTGTTGGCAGTATTTGCGATGTTGCTGGCGGGCTGTTCTGCACCAGCAGACGCACCAGCCGGAGAAGCTGCACCTGCGGCTGAAGAAGCGAGTGACGGCGGTGAGGAAGCGGCTGATGCTGGTGATGGCGAGATGGCTCCATACTTGATTGGTATGGCGGGCTATCGCACAGGCGCGTTCCAGCACACAGGTACACCTGTTGGTAACGGTGCACAGGACTACACCACGTTGGTCAACAAAATGGGTGGTATTGATGGCTGGCCTGTCGAGTTGCATGAAATCGAGACTGGCTATGAGACACCACGTGGCGTGGAAGCCTACGAGCGTGTCAAGGCTGCTGGTAACATGATTGCCTTCTATCCATTCAGCACGGGGACAACCTACGCTGTGACACCAAGTGCATTTGAGGACAAAATTCCTATTTTGCACGCTGGTTATGGCATCTCGGCTGCGGCCAATGGCGAGGCCTTCCCTTACAACTTCTTGGCAACACCAACCTACTGGACGGTTGAAGCATCAACTGTACAGTTCATTGTTGACCAGGTAGGCGAAGAAGCAATGGCTGACCAGAAGATCGCTATGGTCTATGTTGACATCGACTATGGCCGTGAAACACTCCCATTGATGGAAGTGCTGTCTGAGGAATTGGGCTTTGAACTGCAAAAGTTCCCCATCGAGTGGCCGGGCTTGGAACAATCAGCTATCTGGACAGACATTGCTCGTCGTAGCGAACCAGATTGGGTTATCCTGCGCACATGGGGTCAGTCAACCGTTGTATCTCTGCAAGAAGCAGCGCGTGTTGGCTTTGACATGGGCAGCATCATCGGTTGTCCTTGGTCACCAACAGACCAAGATAT